>JBATYU010000972.1:0-3490 GCA_049674245.1 Bradyrhizobium sp.
TGGTGCGCGAAGTCGCTGCCAAGACCGCCGACACCGCCGGCGACGGCACCACCACCGCAACCGTGCTCGCGGCTGCGATCGTCCGTGAAGGCGCCAAATCGGTTGCCGCCGGCATGAACCCGATGGACTTGAAGCGCGGCATCGATATTGCGGTCCACGCCGTGGTCAGGGACCTCGAAAAGCGCGCCAAGCCGGTCGCCTCCTCCTCCGAAGTGGCGCAGGTCGGCACCATCTCGGCCAATGGCGACGCCGCGATCGGCAAGATGATCGCGCAGGCGATGCAGAAGGTCGGCAACGAGGGCGTCATCACCGTCGAAGAGAACAAGTCGCTCGATACCGAGGTCGACATCGTCGAGGGCATGAAGTTCGACCGCGGCTACCTGTCGCCCTATTTCGTCACCAACGCCGAGAAAATGACCGCCGAGCTCGAGGACGTCTACGTGCTCTTGCACGAGAAGAAGCTGTCCGGCCTGCAGGCGATGCTGCCGGTGCTGGAAGCCGTGGTGCAGTCGGGCCGCCCGCTCCTGATCATCGCCGAGGACGTCGAAGGCGAGGCCTTGGCGACGCTGGTGGTCAACCGCCTGCGCGGCGGCTTGAAGGTCGCGGCCGTCAAGGCGCCCGGCTTCGGCGATCGCCGCAAGGCGATGCTGGAAGACATTGCGATCCTGACCGGCGGTCAGTTGATCTCCGACGAGCTCGGCATGAAGCTCGAAAGCGTCACGGTCAACATGCTCGGCCGCGCCCGCAAGGTCGTGATCGACAAGGAGAACACCACGATCGTCAACGGCGCGGGCAAGAAGAAGGACATCGAAGCCCGCGTCAACCAGATCAAGGCGCAGATCGAGGAGACCACCTCGGACTACGACCGCGAGAAGCTGCAGGAGCGGCTGGCCAAGCTCGCCGGCGGCGTCGCGGTGATTCGCGTCGGCGGCGCCACCGAGGTCGAGGTCAAGGAGAAAAAGGATCGCGTCGAGGATGCGCTGAACGCGACGCGCGCAGCCGTGCAGGAAGGCATCGTGCCTGGCGGCGGCGTGGCGCTGTTGCGCGCCAAGAAGGCGGTCGGCCGCATCCACAACGAGAACTCCGACGTGCAGGCCGGGATCAACATCGTGCTGAAAGCGCTGGAATCGCCGGTCCGCCAGATCGCCGAGAATGCCGGGGTCGAAGGCTCGATCGTCGTCGGCAAGATCCTCGAGGACAAGTCGGAGACGTTCGGCTTCGACGCCCAGACCGAAGAATATGTCGACATGGTCGCCAAGGGCATCATCGATCCGGCGAAGGTGGTGCGCACCGCGCTGCAGGACGCCGCTTCCATCGCCGGCCTGTTGGTGACGACCGAAGCCATGGTCGCCGAATTGCCGAAGGAGCCGGCGGCGCCGATGCCCGGCGGCGGCGGTGGCGGCATGGGCGGCATGGGATTCTAAGGCCGGCCCCGACGTCCGCAAGCCAAGAAGGCCGCCTGCCGGCGGCCTTCTTTTCTTGGCTGACTGTTGCAGAGCTTTCCAATTCAATCGCAGTGTAAAAAGTTCTACGGTGAAACCCGGTCTGCTTGAGCCAAGGAATTTGATATGCGCGCGTTGTTGTTCTGTCTGGCTGGTCTGATCGCGGCCATTCCCGAGATCGGCTTTGCTCAACAAATGAAGCCGTCGCCGAAGGCCGCGCCCGCTGTGAACGAAATCCGCTATTTCACGGCGCTCGACGGGCTGATGGGCGGCAATGCGGACGTCATCCTGAAGGAGACCCGCCAGGGCAAGGCCGTCACGGCGGCGGTGCTTGATGTTTGCTACCCGGTCGAAAAAGGCTCCGATCGCAAGGACCGTTTCGTCGCCAATCTCTCCGTCAACGGCCAGGCCATGACAGGAACCACGCAAAGCATTGGCGCCAAGTTGCCGGTGACCGTCAAACTGACGCGCAAGCCGACCGGTGACACGTTTGAATTCAGAGGTCAGATCGCGGTCGGCCAAACCGTGACGGAAGTAACCTCAAGCGACAATTCCGATCTGTCCGAAAAGGAATTTCAGGACAATCAAACGACGGATGACGGCATCACCGCCTCGCCAAAGGATTTCACCGAAGTTTCTCCGGAATCGGTCGGCGTGCGGGTCACCCTCGATGCGGCGCCCGAATTCCTCAAAAGCCTAAAGGGACAAGACGTCGAGGTTTCGCTCTCAAGCCTCGCCATTTCCTGCGATGCGCTGCGCGCCGGCGAGCAAACCATCAACATGGCCGTCGATCCCGACCGCGCCGCGGCGCTGATCGCGAAGTCGAAGTCGCAAACGGGGGTCACCGCGGCGGGCTGGACCACGGGCATCGTCGAAATGGACCGCGCCATCCGTTTTTCGGCCGCCGATTGGCGCGACGGCGACAAACTCAACAAGGACAAGCTCACTTCCGCGGTTTCCGGAGTGCTTGCCAGGACGTTTTCGGCGAAGGCCGTATCATCGGTCTGGAACGCCACGACCGGAAAGTTGAAATTGACCTTGAAGCGGCCGAGCCAGCTATTTCCCGCGCTCGAGCTCACCGACAAGATCGAGGTGACCGGGCTGGTATCGACGGACAAGCCCGGCGCATCGGACAAACTGATGCTCTGGATCGGTAGTCCCGTCATCACGACGGCAGATGAATCGGCGGGGGCGAAGCTGGCACTGTCCGACGATTCCTCCAGCGAGGAGGAAGGCGACCAGAAGGACGACAACGGCTCGGTCGACGCACTGGCCAGGGAACTCAAGGGCCAGCGCTGGGATGCGGACAAATCGGTCTGGAAATAGGCCGCGGCTTCAATTGGTGTCGAGGCGAAAGTGTAGCGTCTTGGCGCCAATGAACGAGACGAAATCGCCCTGCCGCTTCCAGTTGGTGACCTCGCTCAATGCTGCCACCAATTCATCGTCGGCCTGCGCCCGGGCCGGCGGGCAGGCGCGATCGTCCAGCGGACCCGCGACAAAAATCACGGTATTGCCGGCGACCGAGAACTGGCCCTTGCCGCCCTTGCACCACAGCTCGAGCACCGCCTCGCCGTGGTCGCCGATTTCCACGTTCGGCACGCGTTTCGATCCGGGCTGACGCGCAACTTCCATTGTCATGGCCATTCCGAACGGAAAGCCGTCATCGGCCCGGGCCGGGCCGACATTCAGCGCGGCCGCTAGCAACACCAGCGAAACGGCTATCCGCCTCGCGACACTTTTTACAGAAACCATGCGACCTCTCGAAACCTCCGTATGCGCTCAAGTCCGCGCGCCGTTCTATTCGACGAATCTGACATTGGCCAGATTTGCTCGCGAATAAATCTCCCTTGAAAAACAAATCCCCGCAGGCCATCGGGCCCCGCGGGGATTTTTCATCGCGTCGTCCGAGCCGGTCTTACTTCAAGACCATCAAAGTGAACGGATAGACATAGGCCTGCAGCATCACGAAAAGGCCGACAAGGCAAGCCAGCGCGATCGAATGCTTGAACACGAAGCGCAAGATCGTGCCTTCATGTCCATACCAGTTG
>JBATYU010000973.1:0-1765 GCA_049674245.1 Bradyrhizobium sp.
AAATAGGCCATGAGCTGGCGCGGGTTTGAGAAGCGTGTGAAGTCGCCGACTTCCGTGACCAGCACCACGGCATTGATCAGCGCGATACCTCGCATCGCCTGCAAGGCGTCAACAACTGGGCGCAGAGTCCATTCGGGGAGGAGGCTGAATATCTGTTCCTCGACTCGCTGCAGACGCTGTTCCGCATCCATGACGGCATCAACATAGTCCTGAAAGGCGATCTGCTGAGCGGGATGTTCGAAGGCCAAAGTCGATAGCCATCGGCGGTTAAGCCATTCGCCATGCCGTCCCACGCCCGTGCTTGCGGCCGTGACGCAGCAGAAAACCTTGAAGATGTTGACGCGCTCGCGTCGCGATTTGGCGGACGACGCTGCGCAGCCGGATCAGGTCGCGCATGGCTTCATGATCGGCGTCGGGCACCCAGACGGGCGTCAACTTTCCAGCCCGATGAAGACGGGCGAGCATGGTCGCGTCACGACGATTTGTCTTCACCCGATCGCCCGCCTTCGTCGGAATCAGCGACGGCGCCACCACGTCGCACCGATGGCCGAGGCTTGTGAGTTGGCGATGAACGCCATAGCCGCAAGGTCCGGCTTCATAACAAAACACCAGCGGCTTGCCGGGACGCCGAAGACGGTCGCACAGCTTGCTGATAGCGCCAGGTCCAGTTATTATCTCGCCGAGGTATTCCACCGCCCCCGATCGCCCGCTCTCCGCCACTGCGATCGAAATCCGCTCTTTGTGAATATCCAAGCCAATAAGATGCTATGAGCGCGGCTGGTTGATGCGCTTGACTGGGCCGTATATCTCACAGGGAGAGCGGCCATGTTCGATCACATACACAGCGATCCAACGTCGACGGTCTACGCGGCAATCGAGCTCAGCAAGAAATCTTGGGTCGTCGCTATTCTTCGGCCAGGGAAAGTTCAACCGAGCCTTCACCGGATCAAGGGCGGCTCGTTTGCCGAACTCGTAATGCGATTGCGCACGGCCTCGAAGGACGAGCGCCTGCTCGTCTGCTACGAGGCCGGTTACGACGGGTTTTGGTTGGCCCGGTCGTTGGCGGCGGAAGGCGTCGACTGCCGCGTGCTCGATCCCGCCAGTCTTCAGGTCAACCGACGCGCACGGCGCGTCAAGACGGGCCGGATCGACGTTTTGATGCTGGTGAGGGCCTTGAGCGCGATCGATCGCGGCGACCGGCATGTCTGCGCCATCGTGCCGAGCATTGAGGAAGAGGATGCGCGACGCTCCCATCGGGAACGTCAGCGATTGATCCGCGAGCGGACCGCCCATATCAACCGGATCAAGGGGCTTCTCTTCGCGCAAGGCGTTCGCGGCGTCGAGCCGGTTCGACGCAAACGTCTCGATTTCTCGCTCTTGCGAACCGGCGAAGGGCATCCGCTGGCGGATCGGCTTCGGGCCGAACTCGAACGCGAATATGCCCGCCTTGATCTCATAAACACGCAACTGCGCGCCGTCGAAGCCGAGCGCGACACTGCCGACGCGCAGGACGTAGCGGTCGAGCGTAAACGTAACATGCTGCTCCAATTGCGCGGCATTGGACCGGCGAGCGCTGCAATCCTCGCCCGGGAAATTTTCGGACGATCTTTCGCCAACCGAAGGCAATTGGGATCATACCTCGGCTTAACGCCGAGCGCCTACGACAGCGGATCGGTCACCCGATGCCAGGGCATTTCCAAGGCCGGCAACAGTTTTGCGCGTCGCGTCATGATCGAGGTCGCCTGGCTGTGGCGCAAATATCAAC
>JBATYU010000974.1:0-1575 GCA_049674245.1 Bradyrhizobium sp.
CGTACCCGCCGCTCGCCTCGATGCCGCTTGCGGCGGTGCGCAGGCCACGCAGCCTCGCGACGAGCTCGCCCCAGCCTGCCGCGTCGTTCGCTACCGACCAACACAACTCCTCCGGCAACACCATCACGTCCAAGCGGTGTTTGGCAACGTCGATGCCGCAAAAGGAACGCTTGCCATCTTCGTATCCCTTCCCTGCTGATGCGGGCTCGTGCCCAGGCAACGGTTCGGGTCTGGAAGAAGCGACTGGAGCACCAAGCTCGTTCGCGGTCCGACAACCGAGGCGGCGACGGGCTTCCAGCCGCGGGGGGCGGCTCGTGACCGAATCCCCGTCACGCTCACAATGCTCCTTTTCGTCATAAGGCGGCGGGAGCCCATTGCACTTATTGGCGGCGCGAACACGGGCTGGGCAGGCGCAGGCGCGGGGAGGATCTGCTATCGTCTGCGTCGTTCCAGAGTTCTTCTGGCGAATGTCAATTCACACGGAGGAGTATGAGACCATGGCAAAAAAACCCAAATTCACTCCCGCTCAGATCAAAAACCACGTCAAAAAGATCCAAGAGGTAATCGAGCAGCAGAAGCGCGAGAATCAGGGTGAACACTTCAGGTCGCTCACCCGAGAGGAGATCGAGAACAAGCTCAAGCGTGTAAATTCCCCAATGATCACTGTGCAAGGATGGAGCGACGCGCACCCGGGGGGGAGCGTCTACTACTTGCTCGGCATTTATAACCCGGATGCGACGGCGGCACAGTCGCTGTTTGCGCACGTCTGGGTCGGCTCGGGCAATGTCGATCCCACGGTCGGCACGTTTCTACTGAATGTCGATACGCATTTTCCCCGACTGACACAGCCGGCGGTCTTTGGACTGACAATGGCCCCCGGTACCGGAGCGACGCTCACTTTTTCTCTGAAGGTGCCAACCGCCGTTGAGAAAACGAACTACTTCGGACAAAGTTGCCTGATGCGGTTCAACTTTAGCTTTACCGATATCGGACAGTATCTCGACCGTGGAGTGTTCGTATTTGAGGTGCATTAATTCTGGGGAAGCCGAGGTGGTCGGATGAAACGCCGGGAACTCCTGGGCATCCTCGGAATAGCAGCGCTCAGCCGACCAGCGGCGGTATGGGCGCAGCCTTCCAAGAAGCCGCGTATTGGCTATCTGATGGATCGCTCTGGGCCTGGGCCGCTCGAAGACGGCGGTCTAATTGCCTATGGTCCACGCCTCTCGGAGGTTTTTCGTCAATGCGCTCGTCAGGTCGCGAAGCTGTTGCGAGGGGCGAAAGTGGCTGATGTGCCCGTTGAGCAGCCGACTGAGTTTGAGTTGATCATCAATCTCAAGACTGCCCAAACGCTAGGTGTCGAAATCCCGCCAGCGCTGCTCTCCCGTGCCAACACCGCGATCGAATGAGACCGTGACTTCCGGTTTTGACACATTTGCGACATGCCAACTGCATCGAGCGCTGTCCGCTTTCAGGGTGCCGGCTCAACCGGTCGACGCAACACAGGCGTTAAATCTCTCTGCTGGGGTTTCAAATTGCAAGGTCTCACGTGGTCGTTCGTTTAGCTGACGAGCCACT
>JBATYU010000975.1:0-5032 GCA_049674245.1 Bradyrhizobium sp.
CCCCAGAAGCAAGCTCCGTCAAATGCTCCGCGCAGCAAAGTAAAGATTTTTGACTGAACTCTACCTTGACCCTTTTGGCCGGAATGGTTCAACATGTCTGCGCTCGGTCGGAGCATCCACGTTCGCGGAAAGGGCTGCGCCCACGACAGAAGACCTACCGATGCAGGTCTACGGTTCCCCCTTATCTGCCTGAGCGAACGCAGGTAACCGATAAGGGAATCTGTCATGGCCGACGCGCTCGGGTCCTATCCGCAATTTCGTCTCAATTTCGAACAGCAGGGCAAACGCGCTAAGGATTTGCTCAAGGCAGCGCGCGCCGGCGAGGCGGAAGCACTCGCACGCTTCAAGTCGCCCCCAAGGCTCGCCGAGGCCCAGTACCTGATTGCGCGGGAGTTGCGGTTCGACAACTGGGCCTCAATGAAGCGCCATATCAGTGAAATGACTCTGGCACGCGAGGCAATGCATGCTTCGGCGCCCGACAGCGATCTTCCAACGCTCCATATCCGTTGCGGTCATGATCTGCAGGAGTCGCTGAAGGAAGCCGGCTTCGGCGGCGATTACTACGTCGATATCTACCCCTATATCATTGGGCCTGTGCGCGAGGGTTCTGGGTACCTCGAGCAGCGTGCGCGCCACATTGTCGACTGTTACGGCGATCAATTCGATCCGCCACTGGAATACGAAGGGCAACTTCGATCTCTCAAGGACAAGGAGCGCGAGCTCCACGATTCCGCCGATTACGAGCGCGTCGTGCTCTGGTTCGAACACGACGTCACCGACCAGCTGTCACTGATCCACCTGCTGGGACATTACGCAATACATCGGCGTCCATCGCGGCTGGAACTGGTCAGCATCAGCGACTTCCCGGGCGCCAGGCGCTTCACCGGATTGGGAGAGTTGCCGCCTGAAGCGTTGCGCCTGCTGTGGACGACCCGCAAGCACGTCAGCGCGGCGCAGTTGCGGTTGGGCCTCGACGCCTGGCGCGCATTAGCCAACCCCGACCCGCTTCCGCTCGCCGCGATCATGCGCAGCGCTACGCCGGCGCTGCCGTTGCTCGCTCGTGCCCTCCATCGCCATTTGCGCGAGCTGCCCTCCAGCACCAATGGCCTGTCGCTCACAGAGGAGATGGCGCTAACATTGATGGCGCAGCCGCTCCCGCGCTGGGGTGGCAACGTCAATCTCGCAAAGATCTATTCGGCGATGCACTGGGACATCGATCCGCTTCCCGGGCAAGGCGACCTTCATGTGCGAGATCGCGTGCTCAACATGGAAGGCGCGAGTGCTCGCGTTTTCGAGCGCCGCGCCGGCGTCAGACCCGGCGGTGACTCGCGGCCGCCCTGGACGGATATACTGAGCATCACCGATCTCGGGCGTGCGGTCCTGAAAGGCGGGTTTGATTTCATGTCACTGACACCACCGAGCCGTTGGGTTGGCGGCGTGCAGATCGGAGCGGGAATGCCCGACTGGCGCTGGGATTATAAAGCTAGAGACGCTGTGCGCCTGAGCAGTTGAGGCCGCCCAAAATGAAAAGACAACGCCTTTTCTGCCGCTGCGCCGCCGTCGTTGCGCAAGTTGTTGTCGATAAGGAGACTCATCTACAGCTTTCAATGACCGCCATAGACGGTGGCGAAGGTCAGCTATTGGGTCAAAGTCAGAAGAACTCCGTCTGAGCAAATGTCTTCCGAGTTACCCCTGACAGCGGACATTGCTCGCTGCAGTCGGCATGTCTCAAACGTGCCAGAAGCTGACGTGGGCGCAATCGCAGCCCGCCAGTTGTCGATCTTGGCGCAGCCGAGCAGCGGACAACGCTTCAAGGTAATGCTTCGTATCTCAATAGTCTTGAGATTGACGATCATCTCAGTGTTTTAGGTTGCTGCTGTTTAATGATGGGGTACTTGAGGCTTGCCGTTCTCTCGTTTCGTAGTATTCGGCTGAGAACTTAATTGACCATCGCGAGAAGAACGAACCCAATTTCTGAGAGGGCTTTTCGACGCCCAAATGTTCGGCGACATGCGCCTTGCGTAGCCAACTCACTGCCGACGCGATGCCGACGGTGCGCTCGAGCCTCTCAATCGCCGCGATGCCGGCGATCTCTGCCTGTCGATAGCGAAATCCGACCTTTTTGATCACATAGACGCGCTTGAGGGTTTCATAGCCCTTGAATACGAGCTGAACGAACCGATTTTTTTTGGCCTGTGGCCAAGCTGCCGGGTACACCGGCAGCACCAAAAGCTTGCTCTTTGCGATGACCGTTGCTAGCGGATGCAAGAGTTGCATCCAAGCTGGCCAGGACGTGATCTTGGCAAACAATACCGCGTGCATGGCCGTTGCAGCCGCGAAAGAGATCGGGAGCCAAAGTACCGCGCCCATGATCACGAGCAATGCGGTGTTCGGCGTGAGATGCCGGCATTTCCCGAACACCCATGCCATGCCGCCTTCGAAGGCGTCATGCACAGCTCGTTCGAACGCCCGATAGCTAATTTTCCGCCTGAGCCGCGACCAGTTCCGGCGAATCGATATGTTCCAGCGTCGACGTTTGGCCTCGGAAAGGGGAAGGAGGCGCAATGCGTAGTTTATGGCAGTAACGATGACATTGCCAAGAACCCTGGCCGCGAAGAGCGGAAGCCAGACGATCTGCATTACTAAAGGGAAGGCGTAGTCGAGCAGCCGCATCAAGATCGAAAGGATGGAACGCAGAATTTTGTTTGCGGCAAGCGAGACAAAAACAAGTGGGATGATAATCACATCGTCAAGGGCACCGCGGAAGCGGCCTTCCTCGGTCCATTCCGGATTACGATAATCGGTCATGGCGCAACGCTTCCGGGCTGAAGTCAGGGATGGTGCCGGCTCAAATTTAGCACACACTGTCCGTTTCTTGCCAAGAACCGCCATCCGATGCCATCACTACTGCAAACCTATTTCTCCTGGATTTGAGCGAGATACTCGATATCGCGTATTCGTTTTTGGATAACCTCCTCAGGATCGCAAGGCAGATCGAGCAATGAGTCAATAGGCTTAGGTTCATAGGTTTTCGTCGCGCGCGGCGCAGACGAGCGTCAGATCATCTTACTCTCCCGCTCCTTCTTTGGATTTATTAACGCGGGGGAAGTTAGGGGCCGAGCGGGCGGCCCTCTCAGTGCAAACCCACTATCGTTTGTCTTGAACCTTCGTACGATCGGCGCAGCAGCGCGAACAGGCTGCCCCCCGTCGCCGCGCCCAAAAGGTAGGCGATGGCGACCACCAGCGCGAGCGGTACGCGCGCATTGAAGCCGAGGAGCGACATTGTGACGATCTCGAAGTTTTGCAGAGCGAAGATGATAGTCGCTAGGGCGAAGAGAATGATGATGCCGAGGTGGATCCAGCGCATGGGCGCCTCCTTCGTCGATCAACCGCTGTATAAGTTAGCAGCAAAAGCGGCGTCTATGCCAGTAATGTCGCGAAGGCAACAACGCTGGTAGCGATCACAGCCGCCATTGCGGCTCATTTCCCGGCTCACCGTCGAGGGTGAGCGGCCGAGTAACCTGGCGATCGATCGTGTCGATTGATGTGCCGTCACGCCTCTGGAAATCACCTCGCGTTCCGCGAGCGTCAATGCCAGCCGGGAGCGACGCCGCTGGGCAGGACGAATCCCACCATGCGGAGCCACCAAAAAATAGATCGACGATGACTGCTTACCAAAGGCTCTTCCGATCGCCTTTAGCGACTCCCCGCGCTTCCAGCGATCCCATAACTCCGTTTTCTCTGCCGCAGTAAACCCTCTGTGAAATTTGTGACCCATCAAACCACACTCCATCTCTCCTTCAAGATAAAGCGTTGCGTCGACCGGTTGAGACCACCCATCAATAGTGGACATTCGTCGGGGCGACCGGCCGGCAGCCGATTTCTGGCTGCAATCGTGCACGGCAACCTGGGCGATCATCGTGGCTCGCCGGAGAATGCCTGCCGCAGTGCCGACAGCCGGTCGAGCGCGGCTTGCGGTAGCGGGCCTTTTTGAACCGCGGCGAGTGCGTCCTCGAACTGTTGCGGCGTCGCCATTCCGACCAGGATCGTGCCCATCGCCGGGTGAGACAGCGCAAACCGCGTGGCGGCTTCGGTCAGGCTGGTGGCGAACCCCTCCTCTACCAGCGCGATGAGACGGCGCGCGCGATCGACATCGGCATCGTAGCTCATCGCCGAACCAATCGGCTCGGGTGCCGGACCCGCGATCGGGTGACGCTCGGCTGAGCCCGACAGTGCGCCGCCGGCCAGCACGCGGATGCCTACTACGCCAACGCCGGCTGCCTGGGTGTGATCGAACATTCGTCCATAATCTTGTGCCGGATAGTTCGTCGGCAATTCCTCGGCGGCAGATGGATTGAGCATGTTGTAGACGACCTGAACGCTGTCGAAGGCGCGCGCATCGATTACTTGCTGAAGCGCCGCCATGTCGCCTACCGCCGTAATCCCGAGGAAACGAATCTTGCCCTGCTGACGCAGGCGCTCGAAGGCCGGTACCACCTCGCCGAGCACTTGTCGGACGCTCAGCGCCGATCCGCCTTCTGTCTCGGTGATCGCATTGTGCAGGTGAAAGATGTCGACGCGGTCAAGACGTAGGCGCGCCAGACTGGCTTCGAGCGACGTCGTTACTGCGTCGGCAGTGCGGCCGAACTCGTTTGCCGGCAACCGGACTTTGGTGCCGACGGCCACGTTGGCCGGTTTCAGCTTTTGCAAGACGCGGCCAAGGTTCTTTTCCGATTCGCCATCGCCGTACTGCACCGCGGTGTCGAAGTAGTTCACGCCAACGGCGATCGCCCGCGCGACGGTACGCTCCTGATCGGCAGGATCGCCGCGTACCATAAATCCGCCTACGGCGCCGCAGCCAAAGCCCAGCACCGAGAGCTGCATTCCCGTGCGCCCAAAGACCCGCAATTGCATCGCTGTTCCTCCGGCTGCCTGTAGCGAGCGGCCAAACCGTCGCCGCGCCACCCACAAGCTTGATGAATTCCTGCCGCCGCATGTGCCCCAGATCTCCGCTATGGGGCAATCGCGTCGG
>JBATYU010000976.1:0-1595 GCA_049674245.1 Bradyrhizobium sp.
TCCGCTATCCCGGCATCCGCTCCGACAGCGACATGTTCACGATGGGCTATTCGTTCAAGCCATGGACCGAGCCGAAGGCGATCGCCGAGGGGCCGAAGATCCTGAACTACGTCCGCGAGACGGCGGCAGAGAACGGAATCGATGAGAAAATCCGGTTCAACCACCGTGTGAAGCGGGCGGCGTGGTCGACGAGGGAAGCGCGCTGGACGGTGGAATCCGAACGCCGGTCAGGCGAGGGTTCTACCGAGATAGTACGCTTCACCTGCAATTTCCTGTTCATGTGCTCCGGCTACTACCGATATGAAGCGGGCTATACGCCGGAATTTGCCGGCACCGCTGATTTCGCCGGCCGCATCGTGCATCCGCAGAAATGGCCTGAGGACATCGACTACGCCGGAAAACGCGTGGTGGTGATCGGTTCCGGCGCGACCGCGGTGACGCTGGTGCCGGAAATGGCGAAAACCGCGGAACATGTCACCATGCTGCAGCGCTCGCCGACCTACGTGGTGTCGCGCCCGGCGCAGGATCCGTTCGCCAACAAATTGCGGCGCAATCTGCCCTCAAAACTCGCCTATCATCTGATCCGCTGGCGCAACGTGATGTGGGGCATGTATTTCTTCCAGCTCTCGAGGCGCAAGCCAGCGCGCGTGAAGGACCTGATCCTCGGCGGCGTCAGGACGGCGCTCGGTCCGGACTACGACATCGCCACCCATTTCACGCCGCGCTACAACCCCTGGGACCAAAGGCTGTGCCTGGTGCCCGACGGCGATCTCTTCAACGCCATCAAGGAAAAGCGCGCTTCCGTCGTGACCAAGGAGATCGATACTTTCACCAAGAACGGCATCCGTCTGAAGGACGGCAGCGAGCTGGAGGCCGACATTATCGTCACCGCCACCGGGCTTGTCATGCAGCTGATGGGCGGCTTGGAAGCCAGCGTCGATGGTCGCACCGTCGATTTCGCCAAAACGCTGAACTACAAGGGCATGATGTTTTCCGACGTGCCCAATCTGGCGTCGTCGTTCGGCTACACCAATGCCTCCTGGACGCTGAAATGCGATCTCACCTGCGGATATGTCTGCCGCCTGATCAATTACATGGATCGCCACGGCTATAAGCAATGCGTGCCGCACAATGTCGATCCCTCGGTTGAGGAATTGCCGATGCTAAGCTTCTCTTCCGGCTATGTGCAGCGCGCGATCGCGAAAATGCCCAAACAAGGCTCGAAGCGGCCGTGGCGGCTCTATCAGAACTACGCGCTCGACATCGTCGCGTTGCGCTTCGGCAAGGTCGATGACGGGGTGATGCGGTATTCGTGAGAGCGCGCAGCGCGGCGCTGACGAAAGACTACCCGATTGAAAGGGCCCGGAACTCGCGTCCTGCGGTTTTCGGCCTCCTCATCGCATCCGCCTTCAAGTGATGGGGAAAGAGGCCCTCGTTCGGCGGCGAGCGGTGTTCTAGAGCAGGATGACTTTTCTTCGAATCGTCATCCCGCTCTATCTTTTTGTTTGAGCATGATCTCCGCGCAAACGCGTTCCGCGTTTGTCGCGAGGGAAAACCGGTGTCCACCTATCGGGTCGTAGCCCGAGGGCATGCTT
>JBATYU010000977.1:0-3405 GCA_049674245.1 Bradyrhizobium sp.
CGTCAAGGGTGAAGCCGAAATGTGCTGTTCAAGGTTACTTTTAGGGGGAAAACCGCCGTTTCAGTGGGCCCTCAGCCGCTCCAGCACGTCCGAAGAGGCAAATCCGTCCGCCGGTGCCCCGATGGAAGCCTGGAAGCCGCGCAGCGCAGCCCGCGTCTCGCCGCCGAGCTGGCCGTCAGGGGTGCCGCGATAAAAACCGCGCTGGGCCAGCAATTGTTGCAGTTCCAGCCGCTCGGCGCGCGATAGTTCCCGCTCCTGCCGCGGCCAGGGCTGCACGAAGGGCGGGCCGCCCCGCAGGCGGTCGGCGAAATGGCCGATCGCGAGCGCATAAGCCTCCGCCGGGTTGTATTTCATGATGACGCGAAAGTTCTGCAGCATCAGGAAGCCCGGGCCCTCGGCGCCGGCAGGCGCCAAGAGATACGCCTTCTCGGCCGGATGCGGAAACGGCTGGCCGCCCGCGCGCTTAAGGCCAAGTTGCTCCCACTGCGTCATCGTCATGGTCTTGGCGCGGTCGGCCAGCATGTAGTTGAAAGCTTTGGGCACCACGACCTCGTAGCCCCAGGTCTGCCCCGCCTGCCAGCCGTCCTTTTTCAGGTTGTTCGCGGTGGAAGCGATCAGGTCGGCCGGATCGTCGACCACGTCGCGGCGGCCGTCGCCGTCGGCGTCGACCGCGTAGCGCTTGAAGGCGGTCGGCATGAATTGCGTCGGCCCGAACGCGCCGGCCCAGGAGCCGCGCATCTGCTCTAGCTTGAGATCGCCGCGGTTCAAGATTTCCAGCGCCGAGAGGAACTCGTCCCTGAAATAATTTTGGCGGCGGCCGATGCAGGCGAGCGTCGCGGTCGATTGCAAGACGCTGCGATCGCCCATCTGGGTCGAGTAATTCGATTCGATGCCCCAGATCGCCGCGATCGTATAGCGATCGACGCCGTAGGCTTTTTCGGTGGCGTCGAACTGCGCCTTGTATTGCTTGAGGATCTCGCGGCCCTTGGCGAGGCGGTTGTCGTTCACCAGGATATCGAGATAATCCCAGATCGACTTGGTGAATTCCGGCTGCGAATCCATCAGGTCCATGATGCGCAGATCGGGTTGAAGTCCCGCGGTGAAGCGCTGGAAGTTGTCTTGCGTGATGTTGCGGCGCGCGGCGTCCGGCCACATCGAGGCGACGCAATTATCGAAATTCGCCGCGGCCTGGCGGATCGCGCTCGCCGTCATCAAGGGATGACCGGACGCGCCATCCTCGCCGCTCCACGGCAGCGCCCCGCTGCCGCCGGGCGAAGGCGGCGGTTGCGCTGGGGAAGTGGAGTTTGGTCCCGAGAAGATGTTGCCGAACAGATCCGAAAGCCCACTACCGGATGATTGGGCGTTGGCCGCGCCGGACACCAGCAGGACCGCCGCGACCACGGCTACGGCCGTCACCCGCATCGATGGTTCCATCCGTCCCTTCATGTCCTACCGCTATCCTTCATTTTTCCGGCGTTCAGGAGGCCGAGTGACGGTTTCCAACAGTTTAACAATACGCCCATTGCCGGTGAATTCTTACCCTCCTCCTCCCGGAGGGGGTGGAAATCGGCAATCCGCAAGTCCAGCTTTGTTCCCGGAAGCAAAACAGCTACCAAGATGCGATCAATCGCACTTTCCCGATTCCCCTTTAAGGCGTCCCGACTGTTCCCATGAAAATCCGCAAAGCCGTTTTTCCGGTCGCCGGCCTCGGCACCCGCGTCCTGCCCGCCACCAAGGCGATGCCGAAGGAAATGCTGACCATCGTCGACAAGCCGCTGATCCAGCACGTCGTCGACGAGGCCAAGGAGGCCGGCATCGAGCATTTCATCTTCGTCACCGGCCGCAACAAGGGCGTGATCGAGGACCATTTCGACCGGATGTACGAACTCGACGCCACGCTCGAAGCGCGCGGCAAGAAGGCCGAAATAAAGCTTCTGGCGCAAAGCCAGCCCGAGGCCGGCGCCATGAGCTTCACCCGCCAGCAGGCGCCGCTCGGCCTTGGACACGCGGTATGGTGCGCGCGCGACATCGTCGGCGACGAGCCGTTTGCGGTGGTATTGCCGGACGAACTGGTGCTGAACACGCCCGGCTGTCTCGCGCAGATGATCGAGGCGGCGGGCAAGCTCGGCGATAAATCCAACCTGATCGCGGTGGAAGAAGTGCCCGCGCACCTCACGCATCAATACGGCATCTGCGGCGTCGGCAAGCGCCACAAGCACCGCAACTTGTTCGAGGTCGACGGCATGGTGGAGAAGCCGCCCAAGGGCACCGCACCCTCCAACCTTTCGATCACCGGGCGCTACATCCTGCAGCCGGAGATTTTCGGGATTCTGGAAAAGCACGAGCGCGGCGCCGGCGGCGAGATCCAGTTGACCGACGCCATGATCGGGCTTGCCAAGACGCAAAAATTTTATGGCGTCGAATTCGAGGGCGAGCGGCACGATTGCGGCTCGAAGGCGGGCTTTCTGCGCGCCAACATCGCCTTCGGCATGGCGCGCGCCGATCTGCGCGATGGTCTGCGCGCCGAGATGAAGAAGTATCTGGAGAAGTGAACTTCACGCCGTCTCGGCCCGGACGGATGCCGCCTTTCTTTCCCTCGCAGGGAGTGGTCGAAGTTGGGTGACCGAATCGAAACTTGACCTATACTACGGCAATGCCGTAGTATAGCATTTCGATGCAGGCCGTCGTGGAAACGCCATCTTATCTCGCAGACGCGGAGCGGCTATTTTCTCCGCAAGAGCGCCTGGCGATCGTGGATCGCTTAGCTGCCGACCCTACATGCGGCGTCGTCATTCCCGGCAGCGGCGGTATCCGCAAGGTGCGGTTCGGCTTCGGTGGGCGGGGAAAGAGTGGCGGTGCGCGGATTATCTATCTGTTCAGTGGAGAGAGCTTGCCGGTGTTTATTCTGGCGGCTTTCGCCAAGAGCGAGAAGGCCAACCTTTCGGCAGCCGAGCGCAATGCTCTCGCTGGGATGGTCAACGAAATGATCGAGAGTTACCGGAGGCAAGAATGACAAAGAGCGCATTCGACAAGATCAAGGCTGGGCTCGGGGAGGCCAAAGCCTATCTCGATGGATCCGGAAGCAAGCGCGGCTACCGGATTCATGTTCCGGCGCGGGTCAACGTGAAGAAAATCCGCACGCGACTTGGCCTCTCGCAAGAGAGCTTTGCGCAAACCTACGGGTTTGCGCTGTCGGCGGTGCGCGATTGGGAGCAGGGCCGTCGCCAGCCCGAACGCAGCGCGCGCATCCTGCTCAAGGTCGTCGAAAAGGAACCGGAGGCGGTGACGCGGGCCTTGGCGAAATCCGCTTGACCACCCGGCGAGTTAACCCCGTGAACGATTACGACCGGCTGCGCGATTATCTGAAGAAGCAGCAGCTCCCCGAATTCGTGCTCAGCTTCGAAC
>JBATYU010000978.1:0-4156 GCA_049674245.1 Bradyrhizobium sp.
CGCTCGACATGGCGTTCGTCGCCGCAGGGAGACTCGACGGCCACTGGGAGCGTAACCTGCAGCCCTGGGACATGGCTGCGGGGCAGATTATCGTGCGCGAATCCGGCGGCATCGTCAGTGGCATGGAAGGCGACGATGATCCGCTCAAGACTGGCAATTTGATCTGCGGCAATGAGTTCGTGCACGCCGAGCTGGTGAAGATTTTGAAGCCGCTGGGGAAGTGACGGCGGTGGTCTCTCTACGCTGCCCGCTTCCTGCTGCCGCTGGCAACAGCAAGGCGGACTCCCGACACGCGCTGAAGCTTGCCGATCACGGCAAACAGGTTTGTTGTACGCGGATTTCGACACGCGCATCGGCGCTTCCGCAATTGTCGTTCCCAGGCGCGGGCCACCTCACGTGCGCATGTACCCTTCGATCTCGTCCTCGGCCCAGGAGAGCGTTTTCTCCATCGGCTCGCCTTGCATGTGCCGCAAGGTCATCTTGGTCATAATGCCTTGCGTAAAAATCTGCACTGCAATCTTCGGCGGGGCGGGCCACCCGGCGACCGACAGAGTTTGGTGGTTGTGCGGGTCCGGGTAATGATAAAGCGTCCCGTTGGGTGGCCCTTGCTCTGCCCAGGTCTTGAACCTCGTCATGCTGGTAAACGGCGGCAGGTCGTAGCCGCCGCTCGCAGCCACCATTGCTTCGATTGCGTTGGGTTGCGAGAGATGCATGAGGAGGCTCTTGGCCGCCGGCTTGTTCTTGCTGAACGACCATATCCCCCAGAAGAAGGGCTGGAAAGGCACGAACCGGCCCTTCGGACCAGCCGGCATGCCATGCGTCCACAACTGCTCGGCGATCTGGGGCGCATCGCGCTTGGCAACAGCCCAGGCGCTTGGCGGGTTCAAGATCAGTGCTCCACGACCCGAGATGAGCCACTTGTTGTTGGATGCGTTGTCCCACGCAGCCGCGTCGGGCGGGAAAAACCGGGCGAGCCGCACATAATAGTCGAGCGCCTGGCGTACCGGTTCGGACTTGACCGTGATGTCGCCGTTGGCGTCGACCAGCATGGCCCCGAACGATTGGAAGATCGCGCCGGCGGCTAAAACCGAATCCTCTGTCGTGCCGAGCCCAATTCCGAAGGGGAATCCGGCCTTGTGGCACGCCTCCGCAGCCGTGAAGAAGGCATCGAGCGTCCAGTTGTCCGCTTTCGGGGGTGCCCCGGCGGGGTACATCGCCTGGACGTCGATGCCGGCGTACCGCTTCATCAGGTCGATACGCGAGCACGGACCTTGGAGCTGACTGCCGATCGTGGCTGGCACGGCAACCCAGTGGCCCTCGGATTTACCCAGATACTCGGCCGTCGGATTCACGGCGCCATTCTGCTTGATCAGCGCCTCCATAACATCGTCGAGCGGCTCGAGATTCCTGGCATTATCGGACGGCAGCCAGCTTGTGAAGTACAAGAAGTCGTGGCCGGTCCTGGCCTGTGCTTCGGCGGCGACCGTCAACAGGAGCTTATTGCCGATGTTGTTGATATAGTCGATGTGGACCTCGACCTTTTCCCGGGCCGCCCATTCCTCGATCAGCGCCTTGCTTGTGGCATTGGCTCCAGGCACCCAGTGATCCCAAATGGCGAGTGACAGCTTGCCGGCCGCATACGAGCCGCGGACATACGGCATTGCGACCAGGGTCGTGGAGGCTGCGGTTGTGACGAGAAAACGCCGTCGCGTGAGCTTGCGTGCAGGCATAGCGTGTACTCCCTTTGGAAACGGAGCACAGATGCGCCATTGTTGTTAGTCATCGACGTACGGTCGAAGCCGCATGCGCATTCAGCGTCCGTCGTGCCCAAGCTTAGGCCAACTCCTCCGGCTTTGTTAGTGACTATCGGTGCAGCAGCGTGGGATTTGCTGCGTGTCGGCAAGAGTGGCCAAGTCTGGAACTGGCACTTTCACAGTCTGCGTTTGATTATTGGGGGCCTTGAACGGCCTCATTCTTCAAGCTCTCAGCGTCCGGCATCGTTTTGCGCTGCCCGGTAGACCGTGAGGGCGGTCACAGAGAGGATGGCGGCAGGCTCGGATATTTGAAATTTAGGCGCGAGCGCGGAGAAAGACCCCTCACCCGGCTCAATCTCGCGGAGTTTATCATCGGGCGGCGCTTTGCGCAGACCCGTTGGCTCGACTTCGCTACCTCTACCACAGGGGGAGAGGGGAAGAAGCGGCCGGCACCACCGACAGCAACTTACGCTGCTCTCATCCGATAATGGCTGACGCCCCATTCGCCGCCGCCGGCGTAACCGAACAAGCCCGCGGTGGCGAGGAAGAACCAGCGCCAGCGCCGCATCCATGCCAGCGCCGCATCCATAAGGGCGCGTCGCTGCCGTAGACCTCGCTCAAGATGATCTCGATTTCTGCATGGTGAGCATCGAAATTGGCCAGCCAGTCGAGCGCGGTGCGCTGGTAATGCACGCCGCTCCAGCGCCATTCCTTCTCGACGTCGAACAGTGGTGTGGGCGACGGCGCGATTCGCCGTTGCCCACCCTTGAAACTACCTGCTGTAGACCACTGGCGCGCGGCGGAACACCACGGGCGGCGGCGGGCCGATGTCGCGCTGCCAGACGCGGCCGTCATCGAACTGAATGCGCATGCCATCGGGCGAATAGACAGCGCCCTCGCCGCGCGCCTCAATCCAGATTCGACTGTAGGGCGCGTTCCAGTCGGGCCAGGCCCGATAGGACTCACCCGCTTCCGTCGTGAGGTTCACGGCCTCCCCGTTCTGCGTGACGAAGGTGGGAGCGCCGAGCATGCCGTTCCGGCACATTTGGATGCACCGGTAGGTGCCGGTCAGGTTGACCGTTTCGGCCGAGGCGCCAGTGGCGGCGCACGCAGCCAAGAGGCCCAGGGCCAGCGACAATCGTCTCATCAGGATTACTCCATCGCTTGTATGAAGATGAGCCCGACCGAGCGGGCCAGGAACAATCGCTGACGAAAGCCGTTTGTTCCCGCTGTTCCCTGCAGTTCCAACACCGCTGCGTGAGATGGGACGAAAGGCGCATGCCCGCGGCCCAATTCACGAGGCGAATTAGCTAGCGTGACGGCTGCTTTGCAGGTGGACCACTCTTGTTTCCCGGCATGCCCTGTATCTTCTGGCGGCGATCGCGTTGCGCAATGTCCGCTCTCAGGGGGCAAAGCAGAAAACATCTGCTCGTACTGAGTTCTTCTCAGTCTGAACCGACAGCGGACTTCGAATCAGTCGAACATTTACCCGCTTGGCTGCGATCACTATGCTGAAGCCATGGCCCCGCCTTGCTCTGTTCTTCTCGATCTCGACGGCACCCTGATTGATTCGCAGCCCGGTATTTTGGCAAGTTGCCTCGCGGCGCTGCGCACTCTTGGACACGAGCCGAACAAAATCCTCGACATCAAGCGGGTCATCGGGCCGCCGCTCGAGGACGTGATGCAATTCTTGCTGCAGCCATATGGGGACGACAGGATTGCTGAAGCAGTATTGGCCTTTCGTCAGCACTACGGTGAAAGCGGCCTTCTCGGAAGCGAGCCCTACCCGGGAATAGGCAATTCTCTGAGAGAGATGCAGCAAGGAGGATTGCGATTACACTTGGCAACATCGAAGCGGGAGGCATTCGCGCGTCGTATCCTGGTGCATTTGGAGCTTGCGGCATATTTCGATGGCATCCACGGCTCGGTGCCGGGCGGAGAGCTGGACCACAAGCCTGAGCTGCTCGCCCATATCTTGTCGAAGCATAATATTACACCCACGCGCAGTTTGATGGTCGGGGACCGCCGCTACGATATCTCTGGCGCCCATGCGGTTGGAATGCGCGGTCTTGGAGTACTCTGGGGCTATGGTACCCGAGATGAACTGGAAGGCGCTGGCGCAGATCAATTGGTGGAATCAACTGTTGATCTCGCTTGCACAGTTCTCGCGATGGTTAGTGGAAAGCGGCCCTTGACCTAGGCCTCCCAATTGCAATCGAGACGATCGCTATTGGCGCCAAAAGCTGCCCTCCCCGCGTGGTCGCGGTTGGGTAGAGGAATGTGACGCGGTGGCTTTAGGCTGAACATATCTGTTGCCGCCTCTTTCGTCTGGCGGTGCCTTAGTGGTTCGACCATGACTCCGTTTTCACATCCCGCTCATCGAACCGGACAGGCGAATCTCT
>JBATYU010000979.1:0-3853 GCA_049674245.1 Bradyrhizobium sp.
TGACGTGGACCGCATTGTTGGCGCGATCGATGACCGGCTTGCCGAGCTTCGCGCGCTGTCCGTAGGGCGCAGTGAAAAACCCAACATTTTCGGCCGCGAAATCGGGCGCAAGGCCGGTCATGAATACGGCTGAGCACATCACCTTCGCAAATCCGGCGGCATGATGTGTCAAGGGGTCGCCTGGCGGCGGCACATAGGGCGTATCGAGCTCGAATGATTTCGCGCGGGCGATGAGCGCATCATTGGTGGGAGCCTGCGCAGCCGCCACCGTAACGGTGAGGGTCACAAGAATCGTCACCAGAAGACCCTTATTCATGATCGCGTCCCGCGATAAACGATGATCGCTTGGTTCAATTGCCGCGCATGCAACACATCAATATGGCCTAACGTGCATCTGAGTAAGAGTATAAGCCAGCACCCGCGGCGCAGCATATCAGATCGGCGGCACAACCGCGCGGCCGCTCGCTAAGGCCGGCGACTTCCGTTCAGGGTCACGAGCGACAAAACTCACATTGAGCACAACGAGTCCGCTCTTATCCTGATCGCGGACGCGCCAGGCGACATGGATTTCCGTTGCAATGGGTCCAATCGCCGACCTTCTCGGGCTCCGAGAAGCGGGCAGCATCAAGCGCTACGGGATTTTCTGGGTCGGTTGCGCAGTTGAGGGTTCGAGCGGCTGCGAGCCTCTTAATGCTGGTGGAGCCCAGCTTGCGCGGTTCATGGCGTCTTTATAGGCGGCGATTAACTTGTCGCGGTCGTTGTCGGCATAGTAGTGATATTTTGCGACCTTCAGATCATTCCGCGCCGTGATAAAGTTGTTCGCCACTCCGCCTAGGCCAAAATAGGCAAGAGCAGCACCGCAAACCGCAGACAGGATCCCCCATGTCCGAGGGTACATGCCCCAGGCCGATAAAAGCGGCCCCACAATGACGACCACAATCGAGATGACGTTTACGACATTGCAAAAGATATAATAATAAAACCACCAAGTAATCGACGCATCGATGTCGGGCTGCAATGTGGACATGGTCGCCTCGCGGTGCACGGCGTCGGGGTGTGGCTCCGCATGTGGTGGTTCAACACCGAATGCAACTTTGAGTCAATATCGGGCCTGTTACCACCCAAGCCCCGGCATTAGTTGTGACCGGATGGCATAGTGACGTAGCGTGGCGGTGGAGATGGCCACGAAGTCGATATCAACAATAGTGAAGGTTCTGGGCGGGTCCCGAAAACTAAGGGCGGCGTATTGCGCGACAGCGAGAGGTCTCCTTCGGGTCAAAAGCGCCTGTTTGACGCCCCGCCGAACACTTCCGGTCTACCCCGATCAGCGGACATGGCCGGAAGGGTATGGGCCCTTCAATTTCACAAAATTTGCGACGACCACATCTGCACGCGATCATGACGCCAAATTTGGCCCCCGAGACCCCTCGATCCCGTGCAATCGATTTGTCTATTGGCGTCGACCGCGTCGTGATAAAATCATGCCAGTGAAAAAGGAAATGCCATGTCCGATGATGATATCAAAGCTGAGCTCGAACGTCTCCGCAGCGAGAACGCGGCTCTCAAAAAAGGAGCGTCCGACGGCATCCGCATGAAGGTAAGTGAAAAGGGCGCCGTCTCGGTTTACGGAATGGGGCGTTTTCCGGTGACGTTATATAAAGAGCAATGGTTGAAGCTCCTGAACATGTCCGATGAGATTCGTGCGTTTATTGCCGAAAATGAAGCACGACTGAAGGCGAAGGATTGACAGCCGACGGCGTTGGGAACGAGACCATCTTATGAAACAAAGATAAGCTCGTTCATGGCAGCACCGTTTCACCCTTGAAAGCACGCATCGCGAAGACCACGGCGCAGGTCAGCTTTGTGCCGATAGTGTTGCAAAAGTCTTTTTATCTCACCGATTACAAATTTTCCGGGCCGTAGGCGCGGCGATCGAATATTGATGTGGGGGACCACTTCAGTCTGTGACGAACTCACCGACGACTTCGGTGGCGCGTTTGAAGCGACATCGATCGACGATTGCCGCTTGTTTTGTCCTTTGGCGGAAATTTAGCCGCACGGCGTTTTGGGACTTTTGCAACACAATCCGCCAGAAGCGGTCCGTCGGACGAAAGCACAGGAGGGTCGCTTCAAGTGATGGAGACTGGGTCAGCGGACTTCCCTCCTCCACACCCGCCAGCGAATGCTCTTGAGAGCATTCGACTTTAGCCGCTTTCACCGTCACGGCGATGGTTGAACTACGGTCGAAAGCCACGGCCGAAGGAGAAGGCGGACGTTATGAGCCTGTCCGCTCATCTCCGAAGAGTGCCATTCGGACTTCATGCGCTGCGCGTCACTCGATCACCTCGTCAGCGGCCAAAAGGAGTGATTGAGGCAACGCTCCTCCCAACGCACCGAAAATTGCCGCGAGCTTCTAGTGTCCCGTCCCGTAAGTTCGTAGCATAATTATTGCATTGGTTTCGGGTATCCTGATCGAAGGAGTTACCCGATGAGAACTGGACGCCCGAAGGCGATACTCACGATTTCCAGCGAGGAACGCGCGCATCTTTTGGCCGTAACGCGGTCGCGCTCGCTGCCCGCGGCATTGACGTTGCGGGCGAAGATCGTGCTGGCGTGCGAGCGCGAGGCCAGCAACGCCGTCGTGGCGACGCGACTTGGCGTTGGTCCCCATACGATCGGCAAATGGCGCAACCGCTTCATCACCGATCGGATCGAGGGGCTCTACGACGAGATGCGTAGCGGCAGACCCCGCACGGTTGAGGATGAGGCGGTGGCCGAGTTGATCACCAAGACACTCGCTCGCAAGCCAAAGGCCGCAACACACTGGAGCGTGCGCGCCATCGCCAAGGAGACCGGGATTGGCAAGAGTACCGTCCATCGCCTGTTCCAACTCTTCGGTCTGCAACCGCACCGCACCCGCAGCTTCAAGCTTTCCACCGATCCGTTCTTCGTCGAGAAGCTGCGCGACGTGGTCGGGCTTTATCTCAATCCACCCGACAAGGCAGTGGTGCTTTGCGTCGATGAGAAGAGCCAAATCCAGGCCCTCGAACGCACCCAGCCCATGCTTCCCATGGGGTTCGGCTACATCGAAGGCGTCACCCACGACTACCAGCGCCATGGCACAACCACGCTGTTCGCCGCCCTCAACGTGCTTGACGGCGCGGTCATCGCCCAATGCAAACCCCGCCATCGTCACCAGGAGTTCCTCGCCTTCCTGCGTCACATCGAGGCCAACGTGCCAGCCCAGCTCGACGTCCATCTCGTCGTCGACAACTACGCCACCCACAAGCATCCCAAGGTCAGAGCTTGGCTCGCACGCCGTCCGCGTTGGCACATTCACTTCACGCCTACCTACGCCTCCTGGCTCAACCAGGTCGAACGGTTCTTCGCCCTCATCACTCAACGCGCCATCCGTCGCGGCTCTTTCGATTCCACCGCCGACCTCGTAAAAAAAATCGACCACTTCATCCGCACCCACAATGCAAATTCATGTCCCTTCGTGTGGACCGCTACCGCTGATTCCATCCTCCAAAAACTCGCGCGACTTTGTCAGCGAATTTCCGGGACGGAACACTAGGGCTAAGGCGTCCGGTTACTGCGCGGCGGCAACGCGCCCTGTGTAAGTCCCAGTCAGAAGATCGACGCCCTTGTCGGCGATCGCCATGACGGTGGCGTTCGTGTTGGCGCTGATGATCCTGGGCATAATGGAGGCGTCCATGACCCGAAGGCCGTCTATCCCCTTGACCCGCAAGTCGGGCGTGACCACGGTCGTGGGGTCTTCCGCCCTGCCCATTCGGCAGGTGCCGACCGGGTGAAAGTTGCTCTGCGTCGTCGCTTTCATGTATTCGACGAG
>JBATYU010000980.1:0-3735 GCA_049674245.1 Bradyrhizobium sp.
CGCCGGCCTCTTCATTGATTATTTCCGACAACGGATTTAGCCATGAGACGGGAAAAGACACGGATTTCATCGTGGTAACGCATTGATGCGGCGGCGCAACCCACCAACACACGATGCCGCTGCGCAAGTCCGCTTTTCTTCCACGGGTTTAACCGAACGACCTCGTGGTCTGAGAAAATTATGTCCGTTGTCGGTCTGCTCGTCATTAAGCCGATGTCTTAGATGGGTTCAAAAGCGGAAGTGGCCCCAGTTGAACGGCATGTCCGCTTTTTCCTCAACAACGGAACTCAAGACCACAGCCTTGCGCCCATAGGTCGTCTTGTAGTTTTCGACCCTAGAAGTGGGTTTTCTCTTTAAAAAAAACTGAAAACTTTCAGTATGAATCAGGACCACCGGTTTGCAGGCGAAGCCACCTAGAGATTTGACCACCCCCGGTGCCTCGAAGCTTTGAGGAGCCTGCGAGCGAGATCGCGATGCCCCTGTTCATGAGCGATCTCCCTAGAGACGGACCGCGAGATGAATCGCTTCGTTGGATCGGCGTTGCCGTTCGCTGATTGCCCCGCAACACGTACGCCCTAGCCCTCTTCGGAAAGCGCGGGCCAAAAAATTCGCGCTATGGCAGCCTGCGCTTCGCTTTGAATCCTATTCAGATGGCTTTGGTCACGGAAACTTTCGGCATAGATCTTGTAAACGTCTTCAGTGCCGGATGGTCTCGCCGCAAACCATCCCATTTCGGTTTCTACCTTGATTCCGCCGAAGGACTGGCCGTTGCCCGGTGCCTTGGTTCGCGTAGCACGAACCGGATCGCCAGCTAGCTGCTTGATGTTAAGCTGTTCGGGACTCACGGCTTTGAAGGCGCTTTTCTGTTGCGCGGTCGCCGGCACGTCGGTCCGCTCGTAGAAGGGGACGCCGAGCTCTGAGGTCAGATCTCCGAAGAGCTGGCTGGGGTCGCGACCGGTCTTAGCCAAGATTTCCGCGGCAAGCAGGCCCAGGACAATACCATCCTTATCCGTCGTCCAAACCGAGCCGTCACGTTTCAAAAATGACGCGCCAGCGCTCTCCTCCCCTGCAAAACCAAACGAGCCATTGCCGAGGCCATCGACAAACCATTTAAAACCAACCGGCGTCTCGACGAGCTTTCGGTTCAACTTCTTTGCTACGCGATCGATGATGGAACTGCTGACAATCGTTTTGCCAATCGCAGCGTCTTTTCCCCACTGCGGTCGCTGTTCAAACAGATAGGCAATCGCGGTTGCGAGGAAATGGTTTGGATTCATTAAACCGTTTGAACGTGTTACGATTCCATGGCGGTCGGCGTCAGTGTCATTGGCGAATGCGACGTCAAATTTATCACGCATCTGGATCAAGCTTGCCATGGCGAAGGGAGAGGAACAATCCATGCGGATTTTTCCATCCCAATCTGCCGTCATGAATCGAAAAGTTGGATCGACCAGATTGTTAACGACGGTCGCCTTAATTCCATAGCGGTCGACGATCGGCTGCCAAAAATGAACAGCAGCGCCGCCCAGCGGATCGATCCCTATATTCACGCCTGAAGACCTTATCAGCGCCAGATCTACGATGTTGCCGAGATCGGATACATAGGGGCTGACGTAGTCGTGCAGATGGACCGATTGAGACTTACGGGCTCGCTCATAGAGCAACCTTGCGACGCCTGTGAGCCCCTTCTCCAAATAGAGGTTCGCGCTCTTTTCTATTTTTGCCGTAACATCCGTGTCGGCCGGGCCGCCGTGCGGTGGATTATACTTGTATCCACCGTCTTCCGGCGGATTGTGCGAGGGCGTGATGACAACACCGTCTGCGCGACCCCCCGTCCTGCCTTTGTTGTAGGCCAAAATCGCATGAGAGATGACGGGAGTTGGCGTATAGCCGCCGTCCTCGTCGAGCATGATATCGACGCCGTTAGCGGCAAACACCTCCACTGCACTTACCAGTGCAGGCTCGGCCAAGGCGTGAGTATCTATCCCGACGAATAGTGGTCCGCTCAAACCCGCATAGCGACGATAGTCACAGATCGCCTGTGTCGTCGCCAGAATATGATCCTCATTAAAGGAATTCTTGAGCGATGATCCGCGATGCCCCGATGTTCCAAAAGACACACGCTGCGCAGGATCGGCCACATCCGGTTTGGACACAAAATAGGCCGTGATCAGCCTTGGGATATTTACGAGCGATTCCGGAGAAACAGGCTTCCCTGCGACCGGATTAAAAACACTCACTTGAACTCCTCACCCATGGGGTCTTTTCAGACGGGCTTGTTTGGTGAAAGAGCATGGGCATCACCGCAGCTTTCTAACCACCGCCTCAAAGAAGCTTTGCGCGTACGAAAAGCGCCCGCAGCGCGTTTGTCGCTTGCACCGTTAACATCGCATTTTTGGCAGCTTCCTGAAGAGATAGTATGGCATCATGATGCAGCGATCTGAATTCCATCCATTCGATGGAACTCAGATTTGTTATAAATCGGTGGGCCTGACCGATGTTGCCGATGGAAATTATCTCGCCGTTCAGTTTGATTTTGAATGTCGCCCTCAACGGCGTATTGGAAAACGATGCCTCACTCATGCTCCGCACCGCCTTCTTCGTCGCTTCCGCGGACCGAAGCCTAGTATTGGCTATCGTCACGACTTTAACAATGGTGGCCGCGACGCGTCGGTCAAGCTTGTGACTACGACAAGGCGTTTGATCTCACCCTTTTGGAAAGCCCGCCAAAAAACCGGGATCACCGGTCCGTAGAGCTTAGCTTGCAGGCGAACCCTCCCTTTTCTACGCCAGGGAAGCCAAATACCGCCCCCGACGGAAAAGATCTCCCAAGTCGGAAAGTTCTCTAGTTTGATGGGACTGCCGAGCGGCTGAGACCAACGTTCGCACCGGTTACCGATGATGTAGTAACTGCCGAGCGCGGCTTGCCCGGGTCGATATGGAAGGTGACCCAATGAACACCGCGTTCCTCTTGATGGCGCAGTATGGGGGTAAGACCATCGTCCCGATTGAGGACGTGTGTCGGGATTACTTTGAGATCGCGGACAGCAATGACCTGGTGCGGATCCAGCCCGCTGGTCGGCTCGTCGGCAGCGTCTACGATCCCGTCGGTATGCTCGACGGTGTTGCAGGCCGGTGACCGCGAAGTGCTGGTGGAAAACGTCACCGACGCCGCGCCTCGGCTATGCCGCGCTTCGCGTCCTTCGACAGCGCGTCGAGACGATCTGCTTCGTGACCGGCCATGGCGAAACATTCCTGCTCGCGGCAACGGGGCTTGATGCCGAGATGAGGGTCCTGCGAAAATTGATCGCGAGATTGTCGCCATGACAACACGCCGGCAGCAGCGCGCAAGACGAGCCACCATCGCCGTAGCCTCATCGTTATGGCAGCAAGAACTTCCGCGCGATGCCGGCGAGCGCGAGCGCGGGCTGTGGCAATGGCGTGGGCTAGAGATCAAAGGCGTAGACCATGACCGGCACGATGCCGGCGTGGTGGCGGACCTCAACAACCGGCTTGGTCGAACACTCGGTTAACGGGTTAAGCGCCCCGTCCGGACGAGCCCCTCGAAGTGCAGTATGCCGGTGTCGCGCCGGTCCGCAATCCCCTTGGGGATTTGCACAGCAGCGCCGGCCGCGCTTTGATCCGGGCATGTCCGCCCGCCCGCAAAAGATCACCTTCGGAGAGATGCGCACTGCTGGCGTCCGCGGCGTCCTGGTCTATTGCCAGGACTTTCAC
>JBATYU010000981.1:0-18480 GCA_049674245.1 Bradyrhizobium sp.
GCGCGCCCGCGCCGGCGCGGTATTTCCGTTCAAGGGCGCGATCGCCATCGGCGTCGTGCTGATCCTGGTCGGCGCCGCGATCCTGTGGGGCAAATCGGTCGTGTCGGGCGTGAGCGGCCTGTTCCGATCACAGCCTGCGGTGGAAGCGCCAAAGGACACTGGCACGCCGCTGTCGAAGCCGAAGATTCCCGATCGGGTCGGCCAACCCTCGTCATCGGAGCAGGTGGCGCCGGTGGCACAGCGCGTCGTGCTGTATGACGAGGACCCGTCCGATCCCAAGGGCAAGCAATTTATCGGCTCGGTGATCTGGCGCACCGAACCGATCAAGGCGTCCGGCAACCAGCAGGCCGATCTCGCCGTGCGCGCCGACATCGACATTCCCGACCGCAAATTCAAGATGACGATGTCGTTCCGCCGCAACACCGATTCATCGCTGCCGGCAAGCCACACCGCGGAATTGACCTTCATCCTGCCGCCGGACTTCAATGGCGGCGGCGTCGGCAACGTGCCCGGCATTTTGATGAAATCCAATGAGCAGGCGCGCGGCACGCCGCTCGCAGGGCTCGCGGTAAAAGTCACCGACGGCTTCTTCCTGGTCGGCCTAAGCAATGTCGATGCCGACCGCGCGCGCAACGTGCAGCTCTTGAAGGAGCGCTCGTGGTTCGACGTACCGCTGGTCTATTCCAACCAGCGCCGCGCCATCATCGCGATCGAGAAGGGCGCCCCCGGCGAGCGCGCCTTCAACGACGCGTTTGCGGCGTGGGGAGAGTAGGGGCCGCTTCTGCGTCCCTCATGTGCGCTCACGGCCTCATGCGCTCCCCATAAATCCCTTTAGCTTTTGCGCCACGGCTCTTGCGGTTGCTCTGTCGAGCCGTCCGGCGCGGCGCTCAATCCGCGCCGGCTCGATACAGGCGATCTTCGCGGCGCGTACCACGGACGGCGCGGGCAGGCCGGCCCGCGCGAGATTGGCGATCGGCACATCGCACGACCACGGCGCGTTGTCGGCGCTGGTGATCATCGCCACCCAGATCAACCCGAAGGGCGCGAGACGGCGATTGGAAATGACCAGCGCCGGGCGACGTTTTTCGGCGAGACGGTCGGCATAGGGGAACGGTACCACCACGACGTCGAAGGCGTCGAAGCGCTCCGAAGTCTTCGTCACGGCCGGGCATCGGCGAGCGGACGCGACGCCGTCCTTCGGACGGCTATGCCCGGCCATGATGGAAGACCATATGTCCTACAATCCACCATAGGCCTTCTCGTCGGCTTCGGACGTCCATTCGGAAAACGCGACGAACGGGTCGTCGCCGGCTTCGGTCGCTTTGTCGAGCAGGATGCCGTCATCGGTCATGCGATAGCGCAAGGTGTCGCCGGGCTTTAGCTTTAGCCGTTGGCGTACCTCGCGCGGAATCACGGTCTGGCTCTTGACCGAGACCTTCGAGAACGCGGTGGGTCGACGCGAGACGCGATTCATACAGTAAGCTAACTTACTGTCTTACCAGTTTCAAGTCGGAGGGCTAGTTTGCGCTGACGCGAAACTGCTATGCTAGGCCAAAAGCCACGAGGAGACGGCATGAAACGCTATCTGATCTTTGCGGCGGTGGGTCCGCTGCTCGGCGGGTTTTGGCTGTTGCTGACGACCACCTATCAGTCCGGCTACTGGAGCCAGACCAATGCCGGTGAAGTGGCGAAACTGTTCAAGGTATTTTTCACGACCCTGCAATATAGCTATCTGTTCGGCATTCTGCCGGCGCTGATGCTCGGCGCGATCGACGACATTCTGGTCCACGTCAAGCGGATTGGCCCGGTGGCCCGGATGATGCTGGTCGGCGTGGCCGGGTTCATCGCCGCCGAATTGCTGTACGGCTCGCGCGGGCCGGACTCAGGCGCGGTCCAGTTCATCCTTTATGGCCTGGTTGGCCTTATCCCGGCGACCGTGTCCTCGTGGCTGACGCATAAATACGCCGAGCAGCAGTCCCACCCGATGCCGTCTGCATAATGCGGACAGATAGCAAGGGGTAAAGCCTATGGCCAAGAAGTTTGCAATCAACGGCGCCGATATCAAACCGTTGGCAACGGGGCGCGGGTCTTGTTTTGCATCTGACAGAATTACCGTGGATGGCAAGCCGGTTGGCTTCATGTATCGCGAGGACGGCGACAACGACCTCGACAGTGGTTGGAGGTTTCTGGCCGGCGATGAGTCGGACGACTATGCTTCCGACGCCGCCAATTTCGAACTCTATGACGTCAACACCATCGCGAACTACGACCCCGATATCATCCGGCATTTGGATGCTCCCATCGGATCCGGCTATTCCCGCGACCCGTCATCCGGGAAGCTCGTGCCCGATTGAGCGCCACGGGCGTGGGGAGTGACGGCGTGACGCAACTTGCGCTCGTCTCGCGCGTTACCATTTGATGACCATGCCGAACGAACAGATTTTTTCACCCAGGCCGGCGCGGCCGCGAGGGTCGTTTCGCGCCTCGGAGGCGCGTGGGCCCATCATCGATCAGGAAGGCCGCGAGATTCCGCCGGAATCGCTGGAGCAAGGGTTTCGGGAATTTCGCTTCGATTTCGGCGCTGCCAATCCGTTCGCCAATCTCACCCGCGAGCAGCGGCTAAAGCGGCTGGATGCGCTGGCGAAACTGCTCGACATCGCCTTCATCCTGCCGGGCACCAAGATCCGCTACGGCTTCGACGGCATCATCGGGCTGATCCCGGTGGTCGGTGACATCATTGCAACCGCGCTGTCGCTCTGGCTGGTGCGCGAGGCGCGCGCGCTCGGGGCGCCCTGGCATGTCACGGCGCGCATGCTCGGCAATGTCGCAATTCAGGGTGTGGTCGGCACCGTGCCGGTCGCCGGCGACGCATTCGACGTGCTGTTCCGCGCCAACATGCGCAACGTGCGGCTGTTGCGGCGCTGGATGGACAAGCAGCGTTAGCGAATGATCGGTGGTTTAAGCCGCGTCCTTGTCGCTGTTCGCAGCCGGCTCGGGCTTGCGCGGGCGGCGCGGCAACGGAAAGGCCTCGCTCTCATAGAGCGAGCGAATGCCGCTCTGGTCGAAGCGGGCTTCCTCGACCTGCAAATAGGCGCCGTTCAGCGAATCCGCCGGCAGTTCCTCGATCGCAAACCGAACGGCCTCGGCCGCGGTGCCAAATCGACGATAGGCAAAACCAGCGCGCTTCTTCTTGCGGATGGCGGCGGGAAACAGTTCGGCGGCGGTGTTGAAGTTGAACGGGCGCATGGTCGACGACCTCTTGTCTTCTTGGCGCGAGCGCGGGCGAATGGATTTTTGGGTGCCGGTCAGGCCGCTACCCGGCGGCGCGCCGTACATATCATTTCCGTCCCCTAATATAAGCCTGTTTGACAGAATTGCGAATCCCCAAGGGAGGGATGATGAATCCGGGCGTCGGCAGGCGGCGCCCGGAACAAATCAAGTTATTTCAATATCTTATGGCGATCATAGCTTGCCAAGCAACAGCAGGATGATCAATACGATCAGAACGACCCCGCCAAGTCCCATGCCGGAGTGGCCCATGCCGTAGCCGTAGCCGCCAAACCGGCCGCTGAAGCCGCCCAGGAGGAAGATAATCAGGATGATGATCAGTATCGTTCCAAGCGACATGGCAATCTCCCCGTCGGCGGCACGCCAAATACGAATGTACCGCGCTGCGCGAGGAAAGCATATTCCGGGCCGCAGTTCCACGAAGGAACCGGGGGCCGGACCAGCGGTCATGTGAGGGTTCCCCCTCCCGCAAGGGAGAGGGAAAGCGGCAGCACCTATTTGGGCTCGAGCTTGAGTGCCGCCGAGTTGATGCAGTAGCGAAGCCCAGTTGGGCCAGGGCCGTCGTCGAAGACGTGGCCGAGATGGCCTGAGCACTTCGAACACAAGACCTCGGTGCGGATCATGCCGTGGCTGAAATCGCGCTCCTCATCGACATGGCTCTCGCCCGCGGGCTGCGTGAAGCTCGGCCAGCCGCAGCCGGAATCGAACTTGGCGTCGGATTCGAACAGCGTCTGGCCGCAGCCGGCGCAGACATAGGTGCCCGTCCGCTGTTCATGCTCGTATTCGCCGGAGAACGGCCGCTCGGTCGCCTTTTCCCGTAACACCGCATATTGCATCGGCGTCAGCTCTTTGCGCCACTCCGTCTCGCTCTTCTCGATCTTGCCGGGCATGGTCTTGGTCGACATGAAATCTCCTCGCAATCTCCTCGAAGTCTTGAACCGTCAGTTGGTGGCCTTTGCGCCGGACACCAAAGTGGGCTTCTCGATGTAGTTCTCCGCAAAGATCTTCTTCAGATTCTCGATCTTCGGCAGGTCGTTATAGGCAATATAGGGTTGGCTCGGATGCAGCGTCAGGTAGTCCTGGTGATAGGCCTCGGCCGGAAAAAACCCCTCCAGCGGGCCGACCTTGGTCACGATCGGCTTGTTGTAGACCTTTGCGGCATTGAGCTGCGCGATATAGGCATCGGCGACCTTCTTCTGCTCGTCGGAGGTCGTGAAGATCGCGGAACGATATTGGGTCCCTGAGTCCGGTCCCTGCCGGTTCAACTGCGTCGGGTCGTGCGCGACCGAGAAGAAGATCTGCAGGATCTTGCCGTAGCTGATCTTCTTCGGGTCGTATTTGATCTGAACGGATTCGGCGTGTCCCGTGGTGCCGGTAGAGACCACGTTGTAGTCGGCGGTCGCCTTGCTGCCGCCGGCATAGCCGGACACCGCGTTGACGACGCCCGCGGTGTGCTGGAACACGCCCTGGACGCCCCAGAAGCAGCCGCCCGCGATGACCGCGGTCTGGATCCCGTCCGACGCCTGGGCGTCCATCGCGGGAGGGGGGATGACCACCGCATCTTCCGCGGCGCGCGAAGGCGCGGCAACGAAGGCGGTGATTGCCAGCGCACTGAGCGCGGCGGCGCAGAGCGAAAGGCGGCTGAAATGATTTCGGCGCATGGCGTGTCCTCTTTTCGGCTGAGTTTAGGGCATTCGGCGGGCGTCGCAATCGGCCTTCCAGACCTCCCGACGCCCCAAGATACGTGCCGGGGCGGAACTTGTTACCGTCCGATGGACACGACTGCGTGATATTTTTTTCGCGGGAAAACGAGGTTAGTTCGAGATGCGGGCGAGGACGCCGCTCCTTGAGGATGAGGTCCTCCATCCGAGGACGTTCACCTCACACCACCACGCTCAGCCGCTTCGCGGCACGGGTGATGCCGGTGTAGAGCCAGCGCGCGCGGCTTTCCTGGAATGCAAAGCTCTCGTCGAACAGCACGACATCGTCCCATTGTGAGCCCTGCGACTTGTGCACCGTGAGCACATAGCCGTAATCGAACTCGTCATACGGCTTGCGCTGCTCCCACGGGATCGTTTCGATCGCCCCGCCAAAGCAGTCGCCGCGCACCGAGACTTTCGTCACCTTGTGGCCGAAATCTTCATCTGGCGATAGCCGCATGCTGATGATACTGGACTTCGACTTGGACTGCGCGCGCGACTTCACCCGCCACAGCCCGCCATTGAACAGGCCCTTCTTGCGGTTGTTGCGCAGGCACACCAGCTTGTCACCGGCCACCGGCAAGGGATCTTCGATGTTCTGCCGCTGCCGCACCCGCATGTTATAGGCGCGGCGGGTGTTGTTGCGCCCGACCAGCACCTGGTCGGCGCGCATCACCCGGTCCGGATCGAGCTCGCTTCGCGACACGACCTCGCTTTCGCCGTGGCGGCCGATCTCGAGCTCGCGGCCCTCGCGGATATCCATCGACATCCGCACGATCGGATCTTCCTTCGCCTGGCGATGCACCTCGGTCAGCATGGCGTCGGGCTCGCAATCGGTGAAGAATCCGCCGCCCTGGATCGGCGGCAGTTGCGCGGGATCCCCTAACACCAGCAGTGGACAGTCGAACGACATCAGGTCGCGGCCGAGTTCGGCATCGACCATCGAGCATTCGTCGATCACGATCAGCTTTGCCTTGGAGGCGGGCGCATCGTCCCAAAGCTCAAAGCTCGGCTGCTCCGCGCCGGATTCGCGCGCGCGATAGATCAGCGAGTGGATGGTGGAAGCGCTGTCGCAGCCCTTGTTGCGCATCACGAGCGCGGCCTTGCCGGTGAAGGCCGCGAATTTTACTTCGCCATCGACGCCATCGGCGATATGCCGCGCCAGCGTGGTCTTGCCGGTTCCGGCATAGCCGAACAGGCGGAAGATCGGTGGCGTGCCGCCGCTGCCGGGTTTGGCTTTCAGCCAAGCGGCGACGGCCTTCAGCGCGGAATCCTGGTGCGGGGTGAACGTGGGCATTAAGGTCTCGGCGCGGCGGGCCGCGCACGCAGCTACGACTCACGAGCCTCCAAACCTAACCATTCATGCGCCCGGCGCAAGCCGCCGGCGGGGCGACCTATTGCCAGCCAGGAATCCCGCGCATATCGGGCAGGCGGTGGGCGATGCCCCGGTGGCAGTCGATGCAGGTTTTCTCGCCGTTGAACAGGAAGCGTTCGTGCGCGATCGCGGCGCGCGGCGACTGTTTGGTGATATCCATCGACTGCGTGCTGTGGCAGTTGCGGCATTCAAGCGAATCGTTGGCCTTGAATCTTGCCCATTCGTGCAGCGCCAGCTCGAGCCGGTGATCGACGAATTTCTCGCGGGTATCGATGCTGCCGAACAGATGCCCCCAGACCTCCTTCGAAGCCTGCATCTTGCGGGCGATCTTGTCGGTCCAGTTATGCGGGACGTGGCAATCCGGACAGCTTGCCCGTACTCCCGAGCGGTTGGTAAAGTGGATGGTCGATTTCAGTTCCGCGAACACGTTGTCACGCATTTCGTGGCAGCCGGTGCAGAACTTCTCGGTGTTGGTCAGCTCAAGCGCGGTATTGAAGCTGCCCCAGAACATCACACCTGCAACGAAGCCGGCGAGCACCAGCACGCCGAGCCCGAACACCGAACCCGGCCGGATCAACACGCCCCATAGTTCGACGACGAAGCGCCAACCGCGCGCCAGAAAGCTCGGGCGTGGCGCCGCCGGGTCGACTGCGCTCATCGCCGCCCACCCGGCGCGGCGCGGCTCAGCATGGTGTCGATGTCGACGAAATCATTGCTGACCGGCGGCGTCGTGACGTTCTGCGGAACGTGACATTCGGTGCAGAAGAACCGGCGCGGTGATACGGAAGCGAGGAACTGTCCATCGCGATCCATGAAATGGGTGATGCTCACCATCGGCGCCTGGGATTCGCCGGTGCGGGCGCGGGCGTGGCAAGACAGGCACTTGTTGCCCTGGATGTCGATCTGGTAGCCGTCGATCGAGTGCGGAATGACCGGCGGCTGCTCGGGATAGTTGCGCGTTTCCCGCTCCGCCGTGTTGCGCATCGGCGTCATCGGCGGCGCCGGTCCCTCCTCGTTGAGCGCAGCGGGACTGCGCAGGCCGGAACTGAACGTCTGTGCCAGCAGCGAACTTGAGCCTGCCGCGAGGGCGGCGACCAACAGCATGGTTGCGGGCTTTCCGATCATGTCGTCGCTACCTTCTCGATGCGGACGGCGCATTTCTTGTAGTCGGTCTGCAGCGAAATCGGGTCGGTCGCGTCCAGCGTCACCTTGTTGATGAGCTTCGATTCGTCGAACCAGGGCACGAACACCAGTCCGCGCGGCGGCTTGTCGCGGCCGCGGGTTTCGAGGCGGGTGCGGATATAGCCGCGGCGCGACTCTACCTTGACCTCGTCGCCGCGCCTGAGCTTGAGCTCGGCGGCATCGTCCGGATGCATGAAGCAGACCGCCTCAGGAAACGCCCTGTAGAGCTCGGGGACGCGGCGCGTCATGGTGCCGGAATGCCAGTGCTCCAGCACCCGGCCGGTCGACAGCCAGAACGGAAATTCGGTGTCGGGGGACTCGGCCGGCGGTTCATAGGGGAGGGCGAAAATCCGCGCCTTGCCGTCGGGAAATCCGTAAAACTGCACGTCGGTGCCCTGTCCCACATAGGGATCGAGGCCTTCGCGGAATCGCCAACGCGTTTCCTGGCCGTTGACCACCGGCCAGCGCAGCCCGCGCGTTTGATGATAGGTGTCGTACGGCGCGAGGTCGTGACCATGGCCGCGGCCGAACGAAGCATATTCCTCGAACAGGCCCTTATGGACGTAGAAGCCGAAAGCCTTCGATTCGTCATTGGCGTAGCCCGCTTCGATATCGGACAACGGAAACTTGTCGACCTGCCCGTTCTTGAAGAGCACGTCGAACAGCGTCTTGCCACGGTATTCGGGTTTTTTCGCAAGCAGCTCTTCGGGCCAGACGTCCTCGATCTTGAAGCGTTTGGAAAATTCCATCAGTTGCCAGAGATCCGAGCGCGCCTCGCCGGGCGCAGTGACCAACTGATGCCAGAACTGGGTGCGCCGCTCGGCATTGCCGTAGGCACCTTCCTTCTCCACCCACATCGCGGTCGGCAGAATGAGGTCGGCCGCGAGCGCCGTCACCGAGGGATAGGCGTCCGACACGACGATGAAATTGTCGGGGTTGCGATAGCCGAGATAGGTCTCCTCGTTGGCGTTGGCGGCGGCCTGCAGGTTGTTGTTGACCTGAATCCAGTAGGCGTTGAGCAGGCCGTCTTTCAGCATGCGGTTCTGCAGCACCGCATGGTAACCCGGCTTGTCGGGGATGGTGCCCTCGGGAAGCTGCCAAATCTGCTCGGCCTTGGCGCGATGTTCCTTGTTGGTCACCACCATGTCGGCCGGAAGCCGATGCGAGAACGTGCCCACCTCGCGTGCGGTGCCGCAGGCCGAGGGCTGGCCGGTGAGCGAGAACGGGCTATTGCCCGGTTCGGAGATTTTTCCGGTCAACAGATGAATGTTGTAGACGAGATTGTTGCACCAGACGCCGCGGGTGTGCTGGTTGAAACCCATGGTCCAGAAGCTCGTGACTTTGATTTTCGGATCGGCGTAGAGCTCGGCCAGCGCTTCCAGGCGGTTCACCGGAACGCCCGACATTTCCGACGCCTTCTCGAGCGTGTAGTCGGCGAGGAACTTGACGTAGTCGTCGTAGCTCATGTCGGACGCGTCGCCGGCCTTGGTGCGCCCGGTCGCCTTCTGCTCCAGCGGATGCTCCGGCCGCAGGCCATAGCCGATGTCGGTCTGGCCACGCTTGAACAGCGTGTGCTTGTCGACGAAGGCGCGGTTTACCCGTCCTGTTTTGACGATGTGGTAGGCGATGGCGTTGAGGATGTAGAGGTCGGTCTGCGGCTTGAACACCATGCCGACATCGGCGAGGTCGAACGAACGGTGCTCGAACGTTGAGAGTACCGCGACGCGCACATGCGGCGCGGACAGGCGGCGATCGGCCACCCGGGTCCACAGGATCGGGTGCATCTCGGCCATGTTGGATCCCCACAGCACGAATGCGTCGGCAGCCTCGATGTCGTCGTAGCAGCCCATCGGCTCGTCGATGCCGAACGTGCGCATGAAGCCGACCGCCGCGGACGCCATGCAATGGCGAGCATTGGGGTCGAGATTGTTGGAGCGGAAGCCCGCCTTCATCAGCTTGAGCCCGGCGTAGCCTTCCCAGATCGTCCACTGGCCGGAGCCGAACATGCCAACGCCGCTGGGTCCGCGCTTCTTCAGCGCGGCCTTGAACTTTTCCGCCATGATGGCGAAGGCTTCGTCCCACGTGACCGGCGTGAACTCGCCATTCTTGTCGTACTTGCCGTTTGTCTTGCGCAGCATCGGCTGGGTGAGACGGTCGTGCCCGTACATGATCTTGGAGAGGAAATAGCCCTTCACGCAGTTCAGGCCGCGATTGACTTCCGACTTGATGTCGCCGTGGGTCGCGACCACGCGGTTTTCCTTGGTCGCGACCATGACACTGCAGCCGGTGCCGCAGAAACGGCATGGCGCCTTGTCCCACTTCAACTCGCTGTCATCGCGTTCGGTGACAAGATTGGCCGCGCCCGCCGCAACCGGCAATCCTCCCGCCAGTGCCGCCATTGCGGCGGCCTCGAGCTTCAGAATCTGGCGACGGTCGAGTTTGGATACGGTCATGGCAGTTCTCCCGGCATCAAGTTTTTGGTTGGAGCATGATCTTTTTGCGAAATCCGGTTCCCACTTTTCGGGATCATGCTCTGTGTCAACCGGCGTCGATGGCGTGAAAGACGAGCGAGGCGGAATAGACGTCGGGCAGCGCCGCGATGGTATTGAGCGTGGTCCCAAGCGAGCCCGGGTCCGGCGCATCGACCACGACGACCAGCTTGCCCCTTGGATCGCGCCCATGAATCTCGCATCCCGCCAGCGCCGCGATTGCGGCTTCTGCGCGGGCCAGCCGCTCCGGCCGTACTTGCACAAGAATGCTCGCGATTTCCCCGCCGGGTGGGGTGATAATGCGGTCGGCCGTGAGCAGGCGGCCTGTTATCAGCGTTCGTCGGTCGATTGCGGTGTGTGATCTCGCCACGGGAATCATCCTTCGTTGGAGCACACTCAGTGCGTTGGAGGGCCCGGCGGCCCGGCCGCCATCTGATAGATCCACACCGCAAGGCCGTAACTGCCGACGGTGGCGACTGCCAAGGCGGGCATCAGCACAGCGGTGAGAAACAAAAACGCAAAGATTTCCATGCGCCTGCGGCGCGGTCGTCCATGTGTGTCATCGGCCGCGCCGGACATGCTGGATCTCGTTCGAATGTTAATGATGGGCGGCATCAGGGCCGCTGCCAGACGAGATCAGTCTCGAACTTCGAATCAGCCGACGCGTTGATCTGGATCAAATGTACCACGAGGCCTAAGCCCTTGCAGCGCACTTTCCGCCGTGCGGAATTGGCTTGGCGGTGGACTAGACTCCTCCAGCCGTTACAATGCGGCCAACAACAAGCCGTCGTCGGGAGAAGCGTCATGAAATTCGGCATCTTTTATGAGCTGCAATTGCCCCGTCCATGGCAGGAAGGCGATGAGCTAAAACTCTATCAGGATGCGCTGACGCAGCTCGAGACCGCCGACCGGCTGGGTTACGACCACGCCTGGGTGGTGGAGCATCATTTCCTGGAAGAATATTCGCATTCGCCGTCGCCGGAATCGTTTCTGGCTGCCGCCAGCCAGCGCACCAGGAACATCCGGCTCGGCCACGGCATTATCCAGCTCACCACCAATCATCCCGCGCGCGTCGCCGAGCGGGTCGCTGTGTTGGATCTGCTCTCCAACGGCCGCTGCGAGTTCGGCATGGGCGAGAGCGCCTCCATCACCGAATTGACGCCGTTCGGCCGCGACATGGAAACCAAGAAGGAAGTATTCGAGGAGGCGGTCCGCGCCATCTTTCCGATGTTCAAGCCGGGCGGCAGCGAGCATCACGGCAAATATTTCGACATTCCGCTGCGCAATGTGGTGCCCAAACCCGTGCAGAAGCCGCATCCGCCGCTGTGGATGGCGTGCTCGCAGCTGCCGACGATCGAACGCGCCGGCCAGCACGGCTTTGGCGCGCTCGGTTTCCAGTTCGTCAGCGCGGACGCGGCGCATGCCTGGGTGCACGCCTATTACAACGCGATCACCAAACGCTTGAAGAAGCTCGCCGACTACGAGATCAATCCGAACATGGCGCTGGTGTCGTTCTTCATGTGCGCCAAGACCGACGAGGAGGCTCGCGCGCGGGCGGATGGCGCGACTTTCTTCCAGTTCGCGCTGCGGTATTACGGCCAGGGCCAAAACCGGGCGCGTCCGGCGCCGGGCACCGTCAACATGTGGGACGAATACAACAAGTGGAAGCGCGAGAATCCGGAAGCGCAGGAAGCAGCGCTCCGCGGCGGCCTGATCGGATCGCCCGAAACCATCCGAAAGAAGCTTAGGCGATTCCGCACCTCGCATATCGATCAGGTCATCCTGCTCAACCAGGCCGGCAAGAACAGCCACGAGCACATCTGCGATTCGCTTGAATTGTTCGCTCACGAAGTGATGCCGGAATTCCAGCACGATCCCGAGCACGACGCCTGGAAGAAAGGCGTCATGAGCGGCGCGATCAAGCTCGAGGAAATCGATACCGAAGCCTTCCAGGATCGCTACGGCAAATTGGCCGTCACCGTCGTGCCGCCGGCTTCGAAGATCGCGGCGGCGGGATAGGCGTTATCGACCTGATCCGGTGTCATCGATGCAAGTCGCCCCTGAGTTTTCGGAGGCATGCGGGTGTTCGCCGACCCGTCCGGCGACGTCGTCGTTTTTAGCCAGCGCCTCCTTGTTTGCGAGTGCTGCCGGACCGCACTTTGTCTGGACGTCGATGTCATCGCGGCTGACCGGTGCTGCGCAATGTTCGCAGGTCAAAATCGCGGTGAAATGCTGACCGCATAACCGGTGCCGTAATACGATTCCTCTCTTTGCATCGCGCAGCCAATGTTGCGCCCAGGTCAGCATTGCCAGCGGAATCGGATAGTAGTCGAGCCCCATTTCGGTGAGGCGATACTCATAACGCAACGGTCTGAATTGATAGGGCTGTCGAGCCAGCATGCCGAGATCGACCAGCCGATTAAGACGTTGCGCCAGGATATTGGGCGCGATTCCCAGACGGCGGGCAAAATCGTCGAACCGCCGGGTTCTCATGAAGCACTCGCGGATCACGAGTGAGCTCCAGCGATCACCGCAAACACGCAAGGTTCGCGCAATCGAGCAGGGACGCACGCGCTGCAGAAGGTCCAACCCGGGTGCGCGGTGCCTTTGCCCGCCAATCAGCTCTGTCGATGTTTGCGCGACTGCATCGACTACGACGTCGCGCGGGCCGAGAGGTTTCCGGCAGGCCGAGCAGCGAAACACTGGTTTGAACCTGCAACCGCAGCCGCGATGCGTCATCTCCGATTCGGTCGGGCCTTCCCCGCCACACCAGCAATCGCCCCAATGCATGACAGCGACGAGACATCCGAACAGGTCCTTCCCGCATGGCGTCAGCCGATAGTCGGGACCGTCGCGCTCAATCAAACCGCCAGCGGCGAGATGGTCGAGGCGTCCGGCCAGCGTCTCGCGGGCGATTCCCAGCCGCGACTGGAATGCGTTGAACCGCGTAACGCCCTCGAGCACCGCTTCGCGCAATACCAGCCAGGACCAGGCATCGCCTATCGCATCGGTCGCGAGATAAACCGGGTCGCCGCTGCCGGGCAGCCGCTTCGGCGCGGAAATGGATCGCGTTGGCATGAGCCCCATTACACCGGGCCGACTTTCATAACAAGACTTATGACTTGCATAGCGAGACCAAGGCTGCTATTGGTCTTCTTATGAAAGCCACTTGGGAGCGCGCCATGCAGGAGCCGACTTACGGGAAACTCACTTTCGACCGCCATGAGACAGTCACCACGATCACGCTCAACCGGCCCAAGGTTCATAACGCGCTCGACAAGCAGCTATCCGACGAACTCAATCGTGCGGTGCGGGCGGTTCGCGACGATCGGGCTTGCCGGGTTCTGATCCTGCGGGGCGCCGGCGATACTTTCTGCGCGGGCGACGATCTGCGTGAATTCAATGAGTGGACGGAGGATGACGGCTATTGGCAGGTTCGGCTCTATCAGGAAACCGTCCAGATTATTGAGAACCTTACGGCGATCACGATCGCGGCAGTTGACGGCGTGTGCGCCGGCGGCGGGTTGGAGCTGACCTTGGTTTGCGACTTTGTCATTGCTACCGACCGGTCGCGGTGGGGCATGCCCGAGATTGACTGGGACATTACGCCGGGGTGGGGCGGTATCTCACGGCTGTCGCGCTTCGCCGGACGCCGCAAGGCCAAGGAATGGAATCTGATCGGCGCGCTTTTCGACGCGAACACCGCGGAGCGCTACAATCTTTGCAACCGGCTTTGCGCTCCGGATCGGCTCGACGAGGAAGTTGCCGAACTGTGCCAAGTGCTTCTGACCAAGCACCCGCTTACGACGCGTCGAACGAAATTTGCACTGAACAAGAGCTTCGATATGTCGGTCGAGAGTGCCTTGGCGCTTGAAGTGCCGATCCAGCCGACGCCGCCGGAGGGGCAGGGTATCAAGGATTTTACCAGCAAGCAGGGCCGGGAAAAGCGACGCAGGCTGTCGAAAAATTTCTGGAACTAGGTTTTCCCGCTTATCAGCTATCAGGGGGCAAGCGGTCATGCGACAACTCTTCGCGCTGGGCCCGGGTCAACTCGAATGGCGCGAAGCCGCCGAACCGAAACTTCTTGCGCCGACCGATGCGCTGGTTCGCCCAATCGCGGTTTCAGTTTGTGACGCCGATGTCTTGTTCCTGCGAGGGAAATTGCCGCCACGCGAGTCGTTCTGCTTTGGCCACGAATTCGTGGCCGACATCGTGAGGGTTGGCGAGGACGTCGCAGGTTTCGCCCCCGGCGATCGGGTGGTGGTCTCCTTCCAGATCGCCTGCGGCACCTGCAAGCGTTGTCGCCAGGGCTTTCCGGCCGCCTGCCTGTCGGTTCCACAGAAATCGGCCTACGGTTTTGGCATCTTCGGCGATTGGGGCGGGGCGGCGTGCGACCTTATCCGGGTCCCCTACGCGACCACGATGATGAGCCTTCTGCCGCCGGGCGTCTCGGCCATCGACGCGCCGAGCGCGGGCGACAATTTGACCGATGCATTTCGTTGCGTCGCCGAGGGCCTCGAGGAGGAGCCGGGCGCGCCGGTCCTCATCGTCGCCGGCGGCGGCAATCTGCCTTCGATCAGCCTCTATGCCGCGGCACTTGCGCGCGCGCTTGGATCCGAGCAGGTCGATTATATCGACAGCGATCCTTCAAGGCTGGCGATCGCGCAGGCGATTGGCGCCAATGCCATCGAGGCGAAGACCCCGCCCAAGCGCCACGGCAGCTATTGGGTGACGGTAGACAGCAGCGGTCAGCCGTCCGGCGAGTGGCTGACGACAGCGCTCAACTCGACAGCGCCCTATGGACGTTGCACCAGTTGCGGCATCTATCACGGCCCAGCTCCGGTACCGCTCGGTGCGATGTATCGACAAGGCGTGCGCCTTACAATCGGGTGGGCCAACATCCAGGCGCTGATGCCAAAGGTACTCGATCTCCTGTCACGACGGAAAATCGGGCTCGATACGATTCACACCGTTGTATCCTGGGATGATGCGATTGAGGCGCTGAAGGATCCGCCTGCAAAACTCGTTTTTGCGCGCGATGAGGCGCGGACATAGCGAGCCGGGTTCAGCCGCTCCTCGAGTGTCCTACTTGCGCCGGGCGCGCGGGATTTCACATTTGCGTGGTGAAATAATCCGCTGCGGCGGCGCTGATCGCCGAAAGAAACATCATCCCTGTCGCCAAGGCGATAGTGCGCGCATCGCTATTTTTGCGAAGCGCTCGACACGTATCCTGCGCCGCACCATCTTCCTGATATCGCGTAATCGCGCACAGCGCGCGGGCACGATCGTCGGAGATGGCAATGAAGCGTCGGCAATTTTTGAAACTATCGCTCGGAACTGCGGTCGTCGCGGCGCTGGCGTCGCGTGCGCAAGCCGAGGCCGGCGTGAAGGAAATCCGTGTCGGCACGCAGAAGGGCGGGTTCTTCCCCGCGGTGCGGCAGCGGCATTCCCTGGAAGACGTGTTCAAGCCGGAAGGAATCGATGTCAAGTGGATCGATTTCCAGTTCGGCCCGCCGCTCTTGGAGGCGATCAACGTCGGCAGCGTCGACTTCGGCTATGTCGGCGACTCGCCGCCGATTTTTGCGCAAGCGGGCGGAGCCAGGATTCGCTACGCCGCTGCCGTCAAGCAGGAAGGCAATACGCAGGCGATCATTGTGCCAAAAGACTCGCCGATTTTGACGCTCGCCGATCTCAAGGGAAAGCGCGTCGCCTTCGGCAAGGGGTCGAGTGCGCACAATCTGCTCGTCACCGCGCTCGAGAAGACCGGGCTCACCTGGTCCGACATCACGCCCGCGCCGCTCGCGCCGGCCGACGCGACGGCGGCGTTCATCAAAGGCTCGGTCGACGCCTGGTCGATCTGGGATCCATATCTCGCGTTGGCCGAGCTTAAGGAAAACGCCCGCGTCATCGTCTTCGACAAGGACGTCCACAAGCCCTATGCGTTCTACATCGCCAGTGCCGATTTCGTGGACAATCACCCGACGCTGGTCGCCCGGCTCAATGCCGCGTTCGCGTCGGAAGGCGAGTGGGCCGGTTGGCATCACGAGGAAGTCGCCAAGGCGCAGTCTGAGGCCACCGGCGTCGATCTCGAGGCCATCAGGCGCTTCGTGGACCGTTCGAACTACCGCGTCATTCCCGTCGACGACGAAGTGATCAAGAGCCAGCAGGCCGTTGCCGATCGTTTCACGCGCCTCGGATTGATCCCGAAGCCGATCAAGGTTTCGGAGATCGTCTGGAAATGGACGCCGGGATCCTGAACGCCGAGACCTTGAACGCCTTGGCATTGAGAGAAGAAATCCGATGACATGGAAGCCCACATCATGAGCCGCGAGAGATCATCAAACGCCAATATCCTCTGGTTCCTGCCGACCCACGGCGACGGCCATTATCTCGGCACGTCGACCGGCGGACGCGACGTGAATTTCAATTAGCTGCGCCAGATCGCGCAGGCCGCCGATCAGCTCGGTTATTTCGGCGTGCTGTTGCCCACGGGGCGAAGCTGTGAGGATTCATGGGTGGTCGCATCCGCGATCGCACCCTGGACCGAGCGTCTAAAGTACCTGGTCGCGGTGCGGCCGGGCCTGCAGTCGCCGACCGTTGCGGCGCGGATGACGGCGACGCTCGACCGGGTGTCAAACGGGCGGCTGCTGATCAACGTCGTCACCGGCGGCGATCCCGTCGAGAACAAGGGTGATGGCATCTTCTTAGGGCATGACGAGCGTTACGAGGTGACGCGCGAGTTTCTCAACGTCTATGGCGATCTGCTTGCCGGCAAGACCGTCAATTTCGAAGGCAAGCACATCCGCATCGAGGACGGCCGCCTGCTGTTTCCGCCGGTGCAGTCGCCGCGGCCGCCGCTCTATTTCGGCGGCTCGTCGGATGCCGGCATCGATGTCGCCGTCGATGCTGTCGACAAATACCTGACATGGGGCGAACCGCCGGCGCAAGTGGCCGAAAAGGTCAACCGCGTGAAGGCCGTTGCAGTGGAGCGCGGCCGCAAGCTTTCGTTCGGTATCCGCTTGCATGTGATCGTCCGCGAAACCAACGCGGAAGCCTGGCAGGCCGCCGATGATCTGATCAAGCATGTCACCGACGAGACGGTGGCGTCAGCTCAGATGATTTTCTCCCGCATGGACTCGGTTGGCCAGCAACGCATGCTGCAATTGCACGGCGGCCGTCGCGACAAGCTCGAGATCAGCCCCAATCTCTGGCCGGCGTCGGTCTGGTGCGTGGCGGCGCGGGCACCGCGCTGGTCGGTGATCCTCCAACCGTCGCCGCGCGGATCAGGGAGTATCAGGATGTCGGCATCGATACCTTCATCATGTCCGGCTATCCGCATCTCGAGGAGGCGTATCGCTTCGCCGAGCTGGTGTTTCCGCATCTCGCGCTCGATCGGCCGGGCAACGTGACGCCGATCCGCGTCAACACCGGGCCGTTCGGCGAGACCATCGCCAACGAACATCGTCCGCGGATCAAGGCGTCGCAGTCATGAGCCTGATCGAAAGCCTTCCGCGTCTGCGCCGCCTGCGGCTGCCGCGGGCCGACGGCCTGATCCCCTGGATCGTGCCGACAGTGATCGTGCTGATCTGGCAGGTCGCCTGCGTGACCGGCTTTGTGCCGGCGCGGGTGCTGCCGGCGCCCAGCGATGTGGCGTTGGCGGGATGGAAGCTCATGCTGTCCGGCGAATTGGCGCGCAACATCTGGGTCAGTTTTTGGCGCGCCAGCGCCGGCTTTGTCATTGGCGGCGGCATCGGTTTTGCCTTTGGGCTGGCCAACGGCCTCTCGGAGCTCAGCAGCAAGCTCACCGACACGACGTTGCAGATGGTGCGCAATATTCCGCATCTCGCGTTGATCCCTCTGGTTATCCTGTGGTTCGGAATCGACGAGAGCGCAAAGCTGTTTCTGGTCGCGCTCGGGGCTTTCTTTCCGATCTATCTGAACACGTTGCACGGCATCCGCACCGTCGATCCGCAGTTGATCGAGATGGGCCGCATCTATGGCATGCGCGATAGCGAGTTGTTCCGTCGGGTGATTTTTCCGGGCGCGCTGCCGTCGATCTTCGTCGGCCTGCGCTTTGCGCTCGGCATCATGTGGCTGACCTTGATCGTGGCGGAGACCATCGCGGCCTCATCGGGCCTCGGTTACATGGCGATGCAGGCCCGCGAGTTCATGCAGATCGACGTCGTCGTGCTGAGCATCCTGATCTACGCATTGCTGGGCAAGCTTGCCGACAGCGTCTCGCGCGCGCTCGAGCGGCTGACGCTGTCCTGGCATCCGGCCTTCCAGAAACACTAGAGCATGATCCGGAAAAGTGGATACCGGTTTTCCGAAAAAGATCATGCTCAAACAAAAGGATAGAGCGGGATGACGATTCGAAGAAAAGTCATCTCGCTCTAGGGAATCAACTGCAGGAAGCCCTTCGCTTTCGTCTCCCCGACGTCGAGCC
>JBATYU010000982.1:0-6355 GCA_049674245.1 Bradyrhizobium sp.
GCTCGACCTGCGCGGCGGCGACATCGGGTTGCACCGTCGGTGCGGCTGCGGCGACCTCGATCGGCGCGACAACTTCGACCGTTTTCTCCGGGACGGCTGGGGCTTCCAAAGCGAGTCCGAACAGCGCGTAGCTTCCAACCAACACGCCTGAAATGACGGTCGCCGCGATGATGTTGGAGGCAACCTTGTGAATCGTCTCGTAGATGATCGTGCGCTTTGACTTCGAACCGGGCGCTTGTAGTGCGAGCGCCAGCAGCTGATCATAAGCCGCTCGCTGCTCGTCATCGCTGAGGATGTCATGGGCACGGATAAGCTGCCTGAATCGCAGCGAAGCATCCGGGTCGTCGGGATTTGTGTCGGGGTGCGCGGTCTTGGCGGCCTTGCGGAACGCAGACCGAAGGCCCTCGGCATCATCGTCCGGAAGAGCACCAAGCAACTCGTACAACGTCGTCATGGTCGAGCTCGCGACTAATTACCCTTCAGAAAATCCCCCCGTGGAGTTCCCAATTGACGATGCCGTACGTAGTGGAAAACATCTGGGCTTGAGGATGGTCCCCGTATGGCAAAACAAGGCCCATGGAGTGGTTGATCGAACTCCGCCCGTCAGCCGGACTGCGTGCTGACCGCAAAGATTGTTAACCATAAGTGCCGATGCAGTCGCGAACGGGGGTGGCCTAGCACCCTTTCGATGCCCGTAGCCGCCTGAGGCGTTGGCGTTCGGCTTTCGCCGCGCGCCGATAGCACTGCCGCTCGTAGGCCACCTTCAGCCGGGCAAATTGCGCGGGATCCACGGTCTGGAGGTCGGATGCCCTGAACTCGCAGTCGGGCGGCGGTTGCGGCGCGAGCTCCGCGTTCCCGGACTGGCAGATCCGTGATCGAGATGGTGCGGCAGCACGCAATGGAGATGGTGCGGCAGCACGCAATTGAGATGGCGCAGCACGCGTCGGCCGATCCGGATGGCGGGCGCAGCCTGCAACCGTCATCGCCAAGAGCAGGATCGAGGGGGCCAAAAGCTTCAGGGCGAGCGCGAGACACGAGCGGCTTGCACCGGGCGCTCGACCTGCCGTCGGGGGACTCGTGTTACTTGCGCCAACACGGGACAAGGGGGCCACCTCTCTCAGGCAGCGCCGTTCGCCGCGCGAGACGCGCACGGCAATAGCGCTTGGCCCCCAAGCCAAACGTAGGGATCATGGATCGAAAATTTGAACTAAAGGTAAAGAGCTTTGGCGGACCGCGAAAAGCGCGAGCAGTGCACGCTTATTTCCTGACGGAAGTATGGCCTCTTGGCTGGGCGTTCGTGATTTTTGCGCCCTAAGCCGCGCCGAACGCCTTGAAGGTGATGATGGTGTGGGTGTCCTGGATGCCGGGAAGGATCTGGACCTTCTCGTTGATGAAGTGGCCGATATCGGTATCCTTGTCGACGTAGAATTTCACCAAGAGGTCGTAGTCGCCCGCGGTGGAATAGATTTCGGATGCGATCTCGGCTTCGGCAAGCGCGTTGGCGACCGTATAGGACTGGCCGAGCTTGCACTTGATCTGAACGAAGAAAGGAACCATCGCAAGGTCTCCGAAGGGCGCATTTGGCCCAATATAGCCGAGAACTTGCTGGCAACAACGGGTCGCGCTAGGGATAAGCACATGGGCTTCAAGAAATTGGGCTTCAAGAAATCGCCGAAATTGCCGCGAGCCCTGCAATGACGACGCCGGTCGCGCTCACCATCGCCGGCTCGGATTCATCCGGTGGGGCCGGCATCCAGGCCGACCTCAAGACCTTCGCCGCGCTCGGCGTCTACGGCGCCTCCGTCATCACCGCGCTGACCGCGCAGAACACAAGGGGAGTGAGCGCTATTCATGCGGTGCCGCCGGAGTTCGTCACCGCGCAGATCGACGCTGTGTTCGGCGATCTCGATATCGGCGCGGTCAAGATCGGCATGGTGGCGCAGCTTTCGACGATCGAGGCCATCGTCGCGAGCCTGAAGCGCTACTCGCCAAAACATGTTGTGCTCGATCCCGTGCTGGTCGCAACCTCGGGCGACCGGTTGCTGGCAACGGAAGCCATCGACGCGCTGCGCATAAAACTCATTCCGCGGGCTTCGCTGATCACGCCGAACCTGCCGGAGGCGGCCGCCTTGCTCGGCGAGGGCGTTGCTTCACGCGAAGCCGACATTGAGGCCCAGGGTCGGCGGCTGCTGGCGATGGGTTGTCCGGCGGTGCTGATCAAGGGCGGACACGGAGCGGGCACCGAAAGCGTCGATTACCTGATCGAGGCCAAGCGCATCGTCGCGATTGCCGCGCCGCGGCTGGCGACCAAAAACACCCATGGCACCGGATGCTCGCTGTCGTCGGCGATAGCAGCTCATCTGGCGCAAGGCGAGGCGATGGAGAGCGCGGTTCGCAACGCGAAAACCTGGATCAGCGCGGCGATCGCCGCGGCCGATCGCCTCTCGGTCGGCCACGGCCGCGGGCCGATCCATCATTTTCACCGGTATTACTAGGGTGTGCACTCACAAGTCGAGCTTTTGACTTTGTGATGGAGGCAGCGCGCTTTGCGGACCATCAAGCCGAGGCTATAGTCCATCACGGAAGTCCAAGAAACCGGGGTCCAGGAAACTGAGGTCCAAGAAACCTCGACAGGCTTTGGGAGTGAAACGCTTAGGGAGGAAACCAAAATGCCGATAACTCGTCGTCAAGCGCTGGCGTCCGGCGCGGCCGCCATTGCAAGCACTTTTGTCAAGCCCGCAATCGCGGCAAAAGAGCCGATCCTGATCGGCTATCTTCCGGCGCTCACCGGTCCCTCATCGTCCACCGGGGTCGGGATCAATCGCGGAATCCAGTTGGCGGTGCAGGAGATCAACGCGGCCGGCGGCATCGACGGGCGGCAGCTCGAACTGATCACCCGCGACACCCAAAGCGATCCGACCAAGGCCGTGAACGGAGCGGCCGAGCTCACGCACGGGCAGAAGGTGAGCGTCGTCTTCGGTCCGGTCAATTCCGGCGAGTCGCTTGCGGTCGTGCCGCTGCTCGCGCGCGCGAACACGCCGCAGGTCCATCCCTGCTGGGTCGATACCCTGACCGACCCGAAGAAATATCCGATGTGCTTCCGCAACGCGCCCACCAACCAGCAGATCGGCGGCGCCGCCAACCGCTATGTGGTCGAGGTGCTCAAGCGCAAAAAAGTTGCGGTCATCAGCGATACCACCGGCTATGGCACCGCATCGGTCAACGCCTATGTGCCGATGCTCAAGGGCGTCGGCGCCGACGTCGTCTACCAGGGCAACGTCGACGCGGCCAATCCGGACCTCAAGCCCGAGCTGTTGCGCATGCAGTCGGCGGGAGCCGAAGCGATCATGCCCTGGAGCGTCAATGCCGGCTTCCTGTCGCGCATCATCAATACGCGCGGGCAGATGGGATGGGACGTGCCGATCGTCGGCCAGACCACGCTCGGCTCCGGCCAAACCAAGGCCCTGCTGGAAAAGCCCGAATACTGGGCGAAGGTGTACCCTAACAATTTCCGCCCCGTTTGCTACGCCGCAGGCGGCAAGCTTTCGGATCGCACCAACGCTTTCGTCGACCGTTTGAAGAGCGCCAAGATCGACATGGGCGACACGCTGTTGTGGTGGATCGCGCTCGGCTATGACAGTCCACGGATGATCGCCGAGGCGATGAAGAACGTCGGCACCGAGCCGGAAGCGATCGTCGGCTATCTCAACAAGCTCAAGGAATTCCCGGGCGTCTACGGCGATATGTCCTTTACATCCGATCGCCACGACGGCTACCCGGACGACGAAATAGTGATGGTCGAGGCCAATTCGCTGAAGGACGGGGCGTTCAATCTGGCGCCCGGCTACGGCGCTTGAGCCGATGGTCGAATCGATTGTCTCGACCGGGCTGGCGATCGGCTGCATCTACGCACTGATCGCCATCACCTACAATGTGATGTTCTCCGCCTCGCGCGTGTTCAGCTTCACCGCGGGCACGCTCGGGATGGCTGGCGGCGTGCTGGGCTCGCTGTTCATCGCCCGGATGGGCATGCCGGTGGCCGTTGGCTTCCTGCTTGCGCTGGCCGGTGGCGCGGTGCTCGGCATCGTGACCGAGATCGTCGCGGTGCGGCCGGTGCTCAAGAGCCTGGACCAGCATCTCTACGTGCTCTCCACGCTGGCGCTGGCGCTGATGATCCAGCAGTTCACCGCGATCGAATGGAGCACCGAGCCGCAGCCGTTTCCGCGGCTGTTCGACATCGCCCGCGGCGGACTCGATCAGCAGTTCTGGCTGCCCATGCTCGCCTGCGCGGCGGTGATTGTCGGCCTCGAATTGCTCTATCGCCACACCCTGATCGGCCACGCTTTCCTGGCGATCGCCGAGGACAACTATGCCGCCCGCGCGCTCGGCCTGCCCGAACGCCGCTTGCGCATCACGAGCTTTGCACTCGCAGGCGTGATCGGCGCGCTGGCGGGCTTTGCCGGCGGCGAGATGTTGCTTGCCTTCTTTGCCAATGCACCGATGCTGACCTTCTATGGCTTCGTCCCGGTCGCACTCGGCGGGATGGGCAACAACCGCGGCGCCGTGGTCGCCGGCCTCTTGCTCGGATTATTTCAGCAAACCGCGAACTTCCTGGTGGGCGGCATCTTCGCTTCAGTAGCGGTCTTCACGGTCTTTATCGTCGTCCTGCTGGCGCGCCCCGAGGGCCTTTCCGGCTCGGCCCTGCGGCGCCACGTCTGATGGATACGCAGGCGACACAATTGCGCCCGAGCCGCGCGCATGCGCTCAGCTCGTTAAGCGGGTTCGGAGCGGCGCTGCCTTTGCTGGCGCTGCTCGTGGTCGGCCTCTCGTTCCCGCTGTTCGGTGGCGGCTATTGGGGCGTGATCGCAACCCGCGCCTGCGTCTATTGGGTGCTGGTGTCCGGCCTCAATCTGGTCGTCGGCTTCGCCGGCCAGATCGCGATCGGCTGGGTGGCATTGCTCACACTCGGAGCCTACACGACCAGCGTGCTCGCGGCCGGCAATGTCATGCCGGCGTTGCCGTCCTATCTGGCGCTTTCGGTGGCGGCCGTCGTCGGCGCCGTCTTCGGCTTGATCGTCGGGCTGCCGGCGCTGCGGCTGCGCACCTTCTATTTCGCCATCACGACGCTTGGCTTTGCCACCATCGTCACCCAGGTGGCGTTGGCCTGGCAGAGCGTCACCGGCGGCGGCGTCGGCGTTGCCGGACCGGTCTTCCCCGAACCGTTCTCCTCGCAATGGGGCTTCTATTATTTCTGCTTCGGGCTTGCCGCGATCTGCACCTGGATGACGGCGAATATCGCGGCCAGCCGCTTCGGCCGCGCGCTCACCGCGATCCGCGATGCCGAGGTCGCGGCAGAGGCCAGCGGCATCGCAAAACCCGCGCTGCTGGGGGCCGTGTTCTTGTTCAGCGGCGCGGTCGCGGCCGTGGCCGGCGGGCTGTTCGCCGCGCTGCAATCCTACATCACGCCGGACGCGTTCACGCTGGACTTGTCGGTGCTGTTCTTCATCGCCATCCTGATCGGCGGGCGCAGCTCGATCTTCGGACCGCTGCTCGGCACGGTTCTATTGACCGTGCTGCCGGAATTCGCAGCCCCCTTGGTGGCGTGGTCCACGTTTCTCTATGCGGTGTTGCTGCTCGTCATCGTGCTTGCGATCCCGGGCGGAATTGCCGAGATCCTGGATTTCAGGAACCGCCGCCCGCTCGAGAGCGACCGCGCGATTATTCCGCGACCCGACCTGCTCGAGCGGCTCATCGGCGCGGCGCCCGATACCGGGGCTTTGACCCTGCAACAGGTAGCGCTGAGTTTTGGCGGGGTGCAGGCGATCGCCGGTCTCGACCTCGAGATCCGGCCCGGTCAGGTGCACGGACTGATTGGCCCCAACGGCAGCGGCAAGACCACGACACTGAACGTCATCTCGGGTTACTACGCGCCGCAGCGCGGCGCGGTCAGGCTGAACGGTGCCACGCTGCCTGTGCTTGCGCGCCACGCCCGCGCGCACATGCGGATTGCGCGTACGTTCCAGACCCCGCGCATTGTCGGCTCCGCCTCCGTGCTGCATAACGTCATGATCGGCGGCACCATCGACGGCAAGGGCACCTTCGTCGAATCATTGCTGTCGCTGCCGCGGCATCGACGCGACGAAGCCATGTTGCACGACACCGCCATGCTGGCCTTGGCGGCGGTCGGGCTGGAGCGGCTCGCCCCGGTGCGGGCCGACCGGTTGCAACACAGCGAGTTGCGCTTCACGGAGATCGCTCGCGCGTTGATGTTGCGGCCTTCGTTCCTGCTGCTCGACGAGCCGGCGGCCGGGCTCTCGGCCGAAGAGATTGCGCGGCTCGGCGCGCTGCTGCTGGC
>JBATYU010000983.1:0-4724 GCA_049674245.1 Bradyrhizobium sp.
CGGTGCCGTCGAAATTCTTGCCGTCGCCGGTCTGCGCCATGAAACCATCCATCACCCGGTGGAATGGCACGTTGTTGTAAAAGCCTTCACGCGCCAGTTGCTTGATCCGCTCGGCATGCTGGGGCGCGAGATCGGTCCGCAGCTTGATGACGATGCGGCCCTTGGTGGTGTCGATGACGATGGCGTTCTCCTTGTCGAGATTGGCAGGCAGCGGTTGCGCGATCGCGGGAGCCGCGCAGATCAGTGCGGCGAGACGTGCAAAAATTCGGATCATGAAAACTCCGGATCAGTAAGCTTAAGAAGTTTGGGCCGCCGAACACGCCTTAGCCGGCGAATTTGGTCTTGAGGCGCTTGGCAACGGCCTTGGGAACGAAGTTCGAGACGTCGCCGCCCATCCCGGCGATCTGACGCACCAGTGTGGCGGTGATCGGGCGAACCATCGGCGACGCCGGCAGGAACACGGTCCGCACCTCCGGCGCCATGGCCTCATTCATGCCGGCGATCTGCATCTCGTAGTCGAGGTCGGTGCCGTCCCTTAAGCCGCGGATGAGGATCGTTGCACCTGCCCGCTTCGCGGCGGTGACGGTGAGATCGTCGAAGGTGGTGCAGTCGAACTCGCAGCCGGCGCTTGCCGCCACCGGGCCGAACACCTCGCGAATCATCGTCAGGCGTTCTTCCACCGAAAACAGCGGCTTCTTGTTCGGATTGACCGCGATAGCGACGATCAGCCGGTCGCACAGGGTGACCGAATGCCTGACGACATCCAGATGGCCGTTGGTGACGGGGTCGAATGAGCCTGGATAGAGCGCGATGCGGGGCATGGGCCCCTCCCTAGCGCGCCGCGGGCGACCCGGCAAGCCGGACCGGTTCCGGCCGTAAACAGGCTTTGTTTCGTCCCGGACCGGGCCACGAAACAAAACTCCGGCCGGATGAAACCATTTTCGGCACGCGGCGAAGACCCCCCGAAACCGGCGATGGTTAACAACCGAGCCAACGAAACGACGGGCCGCAAAGGCCCAGGAAAGTCGACGATACAGGGGACCGTCATGATCAAGGCTCTTTCAGCCATCGCTGTTGCTGCGTTCGTCGCCGCCGCGCTCACCGTACTTCCCGGTTTCGCCCCCCAGGTCGAAGCCTCCACCCCGCAGCCGCTTGCCAAGGCTGACCGGCTCGATGCCCGTCCGGTAGGCCGCGACTGCTCGCAGCAGGCCTGGCCAAATTTCGAGGCCTCTTGCCTGCGCGCCGCCGGCAGCAAGACCGTGATCCGGCAAGCCCGGCTCGTTACTGCGGACCGTACGCCGTAACGGCGCACCACCAAGGCCAAACTGACAATTCGGGATTTGATTGGAATGGAGGCCAGGCAGGCGCCCTGGCGTCCATTTCCGTTTCCGTCGACACTCACGCCGCAGCCTGTGCATGATCGGGCCACGGATGGCCCATGCTGGAATCCGCTCCAATTCGTCGATCCTCCATCGGCATCTCCGACTGGCGCCAATAGGTCGCCATTGAGGCCAGGTGGAAGTCTGCGATGGTGAGCCCGCCACAAGCCACGTAACGCCGCCCGTTCAAATGGCCGTCGAGCACGCGGGCGAATCTTACGAGGTCCGGGACCGAGGTCTTGCACTTGGCAGACCGGAGCCGCTGACGGTCATCCGGCAGCCCGAGACGAATGTTGAAGTCGCGCGGTCCGCAAGTTTCCCTCAGGGACGGGTTCTTTCATCCAGCGCACGATCCTCGGCCAATATTCTTCAAGCGTCTGTCTTCCCATGAACAGACCCAGATGATCGCTTGGCGCGACATCGTGGCGGAGATACGCCGGCGGCGTTCCTACCAGCCGCTCTACGGCAAGCAACTGTTCGGGGGCAACCACTTCGTCGGTGCATCCGGCAAGAAGATACAATGGGATCCGCAGGCGCGAGAGATCGATCCTTTGCCCCAGGGCGACGAAGCTTCCGGCGGCAAGCTCGTTGCGCTTATATAGTTTCTCGATGACTTCGAGATAGTAGTTTCCCGGAACATCGATGGTCCGGGAATTCCACTTCCTGAAGATGGCTTCGAGCCGCGTGAATTCTGGCGAACCGATCGGTTGAAGCGTCTGCAGCGATTGACGGATATCATTTGCGTCGACGGTGTTGTTTTTCCAGAACTTCGCGAGGTCGCGGCCGATCACGCGGCCGTCGCCGAGACTAACCAGCCTTTGGAACATGGCCAGCGGCGTCTGCGTGGCGATGGCCGACAATTCGGATTGCCCCGCAGCGATATCAACCGGCACACCCGCCATAACGAGCTTGCGTACCTTGGCCGGGAAGCGCGCGGCAAAGACAAGCGATAACCAGCCTCCTTGGCAAAGCCCGACGATATCGACCAAACCACCGAGTTGATCGACCAGGACATTGAGATCGGCAAGATAGTCGTCAATTCCGAGAAATCGCATGTCGGCACTGGCCGAGCGCCAATCGGCCATGAACAGTCGTTCGATTCCAGCACCGCGGAGAGCGGCAACGAGACTATGCCCGGTCGCAAGGTCGGCAATAACGGCTCCATGGAGCGCAAGCGGCGCACACAGAAGGGTGGGAACGCCGCTTTCGGCCAGAGTATAGTCGCGGAGCCGCACTGTTTGCAGCTCAAGCGCAATCTTGCCTAGCGTGGCTCCTTCCGGCTCTTGCGCGGCGCAGTCGTCACTATAGGCACCAAATCCGAGAAAAGGCGCCGCCATGGACGATGCTATTTCACCGGCCGATACAACAGCAAGCGCCGGCCAGAAAAAAGCCGCGTACGGAAATTGACCTCCCGGATGCTGATGCATTTCGTATAACAACGCTCACTCTGGCCTTGCTGACTTGAGCCAGATCAATCATCCCGTCATTACTGTATCTCAGGCGGACAGCATGACAACCATGAGCGCCGGTATCTTGATGCACCATCAGAGCGACGCCGGCCTCATTGTTCTCCTGGTCCATCCTGGAGGGCCTTTTTGGCGCAACCGTGATCTTGAGAGCTGGTCGATCCCGAAAGGGGAACTGGAAAACGACGAAGACCCGGAAGCCGCAGCTCGCCGGGAATTCGCCGAGGAACTCGGTATCGAAGCGATTGGCCCGCTCCGGCCGCTTGGCCAGGTCCGTCAACGTGGTGGCAAGTTGGTTGTGGCCTATGCGCTGGAAGGCACTCTCGATGTCAGCTGCGTGCGCAGCAACGAAATCGCCATTGAATGGCCGCCGCGAACCGGCCGCACCATCCACGTTCCCGAAATCGATCGCGCGGCGTGGTTCACGCTTCCCGTAGCTCGGCAGAAGATTCTGGCAAGTCAGAGACCGTTCCTCGACCGCCTTGAAATACTATCATGGTCAGAAAGAAAGCCTCAGCTGACGAAATAAATTGACCTCGATCGTCAACAAGGATGGCGATCTCGTCGGCATCGTCCGCCGTGCGAACCTGATCCAGGTGATCGCGAGCGCCCGCCCGAAGCTTGAAATGCCCCTTCCCGATTCCGCGACAAGGCAGACGTTGCTTGACGAACTGAAGAAGCAGCCGTGGACGCACATATACAATTTGAGCGTGACGGTAACTGACGGAACGGTTGACCTTTGGGGTTATGCTCAATCCGATGCGGAGCGGAGGGCGATCCGCGTGGCAGCAGAGGCCATCCCGGGGGTAATTCTGGTCAACGACCACCTCGCGGACAGCCCGGTATTCGCCTATTAGACTAGCCGCCGTTGCCGTTCTCGCCGCCTTCCCCGTCATCGCCGATGTGCTCGACAGAGACCACATGCTCGTCTTCGGCGGTATCGAACACGATGACGCCCTGGGTCGATCGCCCGGCGATCCGGATGTCCTCGACCGGACAGCGGATCAATTGGCCCTTGTCGGTCACCAGCATGATCTGGTCACTATCCTCGACCGGGAATGATGCGACGAGCTTGCCGTTGCGGCCGTTGACCGACATCGCGACGATGCCCTTGCCGCCGCGTCCCGTGGTCCGGTATTCGAACGAGGAAGAGCGCTTGCCATAGCCATTTTCGCTGATGGTGAGCACGAACTGCTCGCTGGCGGACATTTCGACATAGCGCTGCTCGCCAAGCTCGATGGCGCCGGCTACGTCCTCGCTGTCTGTCCCGGCTTCCTCCTCCGCGCCGCCCCTTCGCACCGCATTGGCCCGGCGCAAGTAGGCGGCGCGCTCCTCGGCGTCGACATCCAAATGGCGCAGGATGGTGAGCGAGATCACCTTGTCGTCCTTGGCGAGCGCGATGCCGCGCACGCCCATCGAGGTGCGGCCGGTAAATACCCTGACGTCAGTGACCGGGAAGCGGATGCATTGGCCGCCGGCGGCGGTCAAAAGCACGTCGTCGCGCTCGGTGCAGATCTGCACGTCGACGATCGCTTCATTGTCGTCGAGCTTCATCGCGATAATGCCGGAACGGCGGACGTCGACGAAGTCGGACAGCTTGTTGCGGCGGACATTGCCGCCGGTGGTCGCAAACATCACGTCGAGATTGCCCCAGGAGCTTTCATCCTCCGGCAGCGGCATGATGGTGGTGATGCGTTCGCCCTGCTCGAGCGGCAGAATGTTGATCAGCGCCTTGCCGCGCCCGTTCGGCGCCGCCACCGGCAGCCGCCAGACCTTTTCCTTGTAGACCTGGCCGCGCGAGGAGAAGAACAAGACCGGGGTGTGGGTCGAGGCCACGAACAGGCGGCTGACGAAATCTTCTTCGCGGGTCTGCATCCCG
>JBATYU010000984.1:0-1963 GCA_049674245.1 Bradyrhizobium sp.
ACAAGGTGGTGGTCGAATACGAAGCGCTGCCGGTCGTGATCGATCCGTTCAAGGCGATGGATAAGGATGCGCCGGTGCTGCGCGAGGACCTCGCCGGCAAGACCACGGGCGCGCACGGGCCGCGCAAGCACCACAACCACATGTTTGAGTGGAGCGTCGGCGACAAGGATCTGACCGACGCCGCATTCCGAAAAGCCGAGGTCACGATCAAGGAGATGATCTCCTATCACCGCACCCATCCCTCGCCGCTGGAGACCTGCCAGTGCGTCTGCTCGTTCGACAAGATCAGGGGCGAGCTGACGATCTGGGGCACCTTTCAGGCGCCACATGTGATCCGCACCGTGGTGTCGCTGATCGCCAAATTGCCGGAGCAGAAGATTCACGTGATCTCGCCCGACATCGGCGGCGGCTTTGGCAACAAGGTCGGCGCCTATCCCGGCTACATCTGTGCGGCGGTGGCTTCCATCGTCACCGGCAAGCCGGTGAAATGGGTCGAGGACCGCATCGAGAACCTGACCGCGACCTCGTTCGCGCGCGATTATCATATGACGACCGAGATCGCGGCCACTAAAGAGGGCAAGGTCACAGGCCTTCGCGTCCATGTGCTGGCCGATCACGGCGCGTTCGACGCCTGCGCCGACCCCTCGAAATGGCCGGCCGGCTTCTTCAACATCGTCACGGGATCTTACGACTTCCCGGTGGCACATCTTACCGTCGATGGCATCTACACCAACAAGGCGCCTGGCGGTGTCGCCTACCGTTGCTCGTTCCGCGTCACGGAGGCGGCTTATTGCATCGAGCGTGCCATGGATATCCTGGCGCAGAAGCTCGGTATGGATCCGGCCGAGTTGCGGCTGAAGAATTTCATTCAGCCGGAGCAGTTCCCCTATCACTCGGCCTTGGGCTGGGAATACGATTCCGGCGACTATCACACCGCCATGCGCAAGATGATGGAGTCCACTGACTATGCTTCGTTGCGCAAGGAGCAGGCGGAAAAGCGCGCGGCGTTCAAGCGCGGCGAGACGCGGGAGATCATGGGGCTTGGCGTGTCGTTCTTCACCGAGATCGTCGGCGCCGGTCCCTCGAAGAATTGCGACATCTTAGGGATTGCCATGTTCGATTCCTGCGAGATCCGCCTGCACCCCACGGGTGCGGGCATCGCGCGGGTCGGCACCAAGAGTACCGGCCAGGGCCACGAGACCACCTGGGCCCAGATCATCGCCACCGAAATCGGCATCCCCGCCGACAACATCATGGTCGAGGAAGGCAATACCGATACCGCGCCTTACGGGCTCGGCACCTACGGTTCGCGCTCGACTCCCGTCGCGGGCGCCGCGATCGCCATGGCCGCGCGCAAAATCAAGGCCAAGGCGCAGATGATCGCGGCCTACAAGCTCGAGGTGCACGAGGACGACCTCGAATGGGACATCGACGGTTTTCGGGTCAAGGGCCTGCCGGAGAAGACGATGTCGATGAAGGACATCTGCTGGGCAGCCTATAATTCGGTGCCGCCCGGCATGGAGCCGGGGCTCGAAGCGGTGAGCTATTACGATCCGCCCAACATGACCTATCCGTTCGGGGCGTATCTTTGCGTGATGAACATCGACGTCGATACCGGCGTCTACAAGATCCGGCGCTTCTATGCGCTCGATGATTGCGGCACCCGCATCAACCCGATGATCATCGAGGGCCAGGTGCATGGCGGGTTGACGGAAGCCTTCGCGATCGCGATGGGCCAGGAAATCCGCTACGATGACGAGGGCAATGTGGTGACCGGCTCGTTCATGGATTTCTTCATGCCGACCGCGGTCGAGACGCCGCATTGGGAGTCCGACGTCACGGTCACCCCGTCGCCGCATCACCCGATCGGCGCCAAGGGCGTCGGCGAAAGCCCGAATGTCGGCGGCGTGCCGGCGTTTTCCAATGCCGTCAACGACGCCTTCTCGTTCCTAGGGTCAACCCA
>JBATYU010000985.1:0-2146 GCA_049674245.1 Bradyrhizobium sp.
ATGCGAGAGTATCAAGTCCGGATCTGTGAGAGGCTCAGGGTGAAATTCCTTGGGCCTACTCGGCAAAAGCGCCGTTTTGCCAGTCGGTCGGCCACTTCCGCTCTGCCCCAATTAACAGACATCGTCAGACCGCCTCGGCATGTCTCAAAGGTGCCGATAGTGTTGAAAAAGTCTTTTTCGGGTGAAGAACGAAAATTATAAATACCGCTGATGCGGTTCGTGCGCGGAGACGTGAGGGACCACATCATTTCACGCAAAACCGACCACGGAACCTCGTATCGGCGCTGTGAAGCATTGCAACGATAGAGCACGCAAAAAAAATCAACATTCGCGAGATTTTTGGCGCTTTTCGATTTTCGACTTTTGCAACAAAATCTGCCAAAAGCCGACATATCCTATGTCTCGACACGAACAGACAGACTTGCTTAAGTATCACTGTGGGCGAATTGTCTAGGCAGGTTGGTGCGCTATGACCTTTCAACCCGAAGCCGTCCGCGCCTTCGAGCACGCCGGCTGGCAACGTGCCGCTTCGAGCTACGGAAACAGCTTCGCTCATGCGACAGCGGCCTTTGTCGCACCGTTGCTGGAAGCCGCGGTCGCGCAACCATGACAGACCAGATGCTGATCGTCTTCGGAATACTGGCGGGCGCCGTCGGACTGTTTGCCTGGGGACGCCCACGCGTCGATATCGTGGCGATCCTCGTGGTGTTGGCGCTGATGTTGAGCCGCGTGCTCACGCCGCAGGAGTCGCTGGCGGGCTTTGGCGACCCGGTGGTGATCCTGATTGCAGCAATCTTCATTGTCGGCGAAGCGCTGTTGAATACCGGCGTCGCGCATCGTCTGGGAGAGGCCATGCTGAAGGCGGGTGCCGGCAACGAGACACGGTTGATCGTGCTCATCATGGTACTCGCGGCAGGGATCGGCGCGTTTATGAGTTCTTCGGCGATTGTCGCCATGTTCATCCCGGTGGTCCTGACGATCGCCAAAAGGACCGGGCTGAACCGCAAGCGCATGCTCATGCCGCTGTCTGTTGCCGCGCTGATCAGCGGTATGATGACGCTGATCGCATCCTCGCCTAACATGATCATCGACAACACCTTGCGCGCAAGCGGCATCCCCCCGCTCGGCTTCTTTAGCTGGACCCCGTTCGGACTCGCCGTGCTCGCCGCCAGCATCGCCTTCATGCTGTGGGGACGCCGCCTGCTAAGCAAACAACTTATCGCCAAGGACGCCGAGACCAGATCACCGAGCGCCTACGATCTAATCGGCTTTTATGACCTCGCCGATCGTTGGCATCGGTTGCGCGTATCTGCTGGCTCGCCGCTGATCAATCGGTCAGTGATTCAGATGCAGCATCAGTACGACCGATTCGGCTGCATTCTTGGGGGCATGGAGAAACATCCGCATGGCAAGCCACAATTCCTGCCGGCGCTGCCGGAAACGGTGCTCGAGGCCAACGACGCTATCTTTGTCGTCGGCGACGCAGAACAGGCGCGGCAGCTCATCGAAACGCAGCAACTCATGGAGCTGCCCCGACTGGACGAGCGGCAACGCAGCGAGGCGCTGCAGGAAATCGGTGCCGCGGAAGTCATGCTCGCACCTGAGTCAAAATTGATCGGCAAGACCCTGGGCGAACTCGAATTTCGCTCGCGCTACCATGTAACCGTGCTGGGCATTCGCCGTCGTGGTGAGCCGCTGACGAAGAACCTGGTCAGTCAGCCTCTGGACTTTGGCGACACGCTGCTGGTTGGGGGCGACTGGGCCAGCCTCGGTCGGCTGTGGGATGACCGCGAGAATTTTTTGGTCCTGACCTTGCCGGCGGAATACCACGAGCGGTTGCCAGCCCGCCAGCGGGCGCCGGTCGCCGTGGGTGTCCTCGTTGCAATGATCGTGGTGATGGCGTTTGAACTCCTGCCGAATTCCGCCACGGCGCTGCTCGCGGCGTTGGCCATGGTGGCCGGCGGCTGCGTCAGGCTGGACGCCATCTACCGCATTATCAGTTGGAAGACGGTGGTGCTGATCGCCGGTATGCTGCCGCTGGCGACGGCGCTGACAAAGACGGGCGCGACGGTGCTGATGGCCACAGGGCTGGTCGCAGCGCTGGGCTCGCTGGGACCTGTCGCGATGCTGGCGTTCGTCTTTCTGG
>JBATYU010000986.1:0-15900 GCA_049674245.1 Bradyrhizobium sp.
GCCGTTAGCCTTGGTGTCGAAGCCGAGCCCGGTCAGACGGTGCTGCACGTCGCGGCGCTGGCGCCTATCCAGTCCGATCTGGTCCTCGGAGGTCTGGTCGGCTTCCTGGGAAAAGGTCGCGGGGTCGATGGCGGTCGTCAGGTTGCGGGTGGTGGTCGACGGGCCGTCCTGCAGCGCGGCGATGCGGGCGAGCGCCAAGGACATGAAGTTCCCGTTCGGATAGCTGGTGAGATAGGCGTTGAGCTCTTCCGGCTTGTTGGTGTCCTTCACCGAGCGCCAGAACTCGAGCTCGACATCCGAGACCGGCGCCGCGGGAACGGCCGGCGCACTGGCCTCGCCAGTCTTGCCTGCCGGGGCCGCAGCTGGGTTCAGATAGACTGACCCGATCAGGTTGGTGTGGCCCCAGGGAAGCTGGTTCTTGCCGGTCTCTTCGTTGACCTGGGCGCGGACCTCGGTCATCGCCTGCTGGATCTCGACGCCGGGCTGGGTGATGTGGGCAATGAGGGCACGGGTGAACGGACTGTTGGTGCCCTCCTGACCGTCGAGCGCGGTCTGTCCGGGACCGGTGGCGAATGCGATCAAGGTGCCTTCGCCGGATTTCATCTCGGCAAGGCCTGTTTGCACCGAGACGCTGCGGGTCGCCGAGTTCGATTTGATCCTCGCGGCAAAGGGATTGTCGCGGCAGGCATCGAGGAACACCAGCTTGACCTTGGCGTCGCTCATGGTTTGGTCGAGCGTCAGATCGATATTGATCGCGGCACCGAGCTTGACGTCCATTTCCGACTTGATGTCGGCATCGATCGGCAACAGGTAGTTGGTGCCGCTGATGGCGATGCCGTGGCCGGCATAGAAGAACACGGCGACGTCGGCGCCTTGCGCCCTCTTGCCGAAGTCGAGCAGCTTTTCGGTCATCTTGTCGCGGGTGAGGTTGGTCCCCTCGACGACGTCGAATCCGACGTTGCGGAGCACGCCCGCCATCGCCTTGGCATCGACCGCCGGGTTCGGCAGCTGCGCCACGTTCTTGTAGGCGCCGTTACCGACCACGAAGGCGACCCGTTTCTCGGCATGGGCCGAGACGGCGGTGAACAACATGCAGATCAGGGAAAGAATGACGGAGAGATAGCGCATCGGAAATCCCCTGGCAGATTCGAAATTCTCGGATAATTCTTGGATCGAAATACTTAAGGCGGCAGCCTACACGAAAAACCCGCTCTTCGCGCCACAAAAATCCGGTCAATGCCCAGATCATCGCAGCCGATCGGAAGCGGCCCGACGGTAGCCAATTCAGCCCGCGCGGTTGCGTGATTTAGATCACAATTTCCGCCGCGTGCGTTGGGAATGTGAGAATCGGCGCGGCCGCGGGCCGCGTCAGGTTGCCGCGCGCGCGGCAAGCGGACTGCCCGGCCTTAGATTCAAGAGGTTGCCGGTCAGAATCAGTGCCGCGCCGAGCACGGTGAACATGTCAAGCTGCTCCGAATAGATCAGCCAGCCGGCCGTCGCGGTCAGCGGCACCCGCAGAAAATCCATCGGCACGACGACGGTCGCATCTGCGTAGCGCATCGCATTTGCCAGGCAGTAGTGGGAAAAAGTGCCGCAAACGGCGATCACGACCAGCCAGCCCCACGCATGCGCCGATGGCCAAACCCAGAGGTAGAGCGTCGGAAAAAATCCGGCCGCCGACTGCACCATCAGCATCCAGAAGATGATGGCGAGCGCGCTTTCGGTGCGGGTCAGGGATTTGACGAGCGCCATCGACACGCCGAAGCCGACGGCGGCGCCAAGCGCGATCAATTGGCCCGGATCGACTTCGCCGGTGGCGGGGCGAACGATCACGATGACGCCGACGATGCCGAGCAGGATCGCGGCGATCTTCCAGATCGTCATGCGCTCGCCGAGAAAGGCCGCGGCCAGGATCGCGGTCCAGATCGGCATGGTGAATTCGATCGCGACCACCTGGCCGATCGGGATCAAGCTCAGCGCGAAGAACCAGCCGAGCTGCGCGCCATAATGGATCAGGTTGCGCGCGATGTGTTGCGGCAGCCGCGATGTCTTCAGCCTGGCGAAACCGCCCTGAGCCCTGATCATCGGATAGAGCAGCAAGAAGCCGAGAATCGAGCGCACCTCCATGATCTGAAACACGTTCAGTTGGCGCGCGGTCTCGCGCCCGGCGACCGCCATGACCAGCATCAGCGAAAGCCAACCGGCCATCCACAGCGCAGCCTTCGGTTTGGAGGGGGTTCGGTCCATCAGCGCGGGAATCGTCAGGCGAGCTTCTTTGAAGGGGAGGGCGGGCCGGTATCGGCGACCCCGATGCGATTTGCAACGCGCAAATCTGCCGGGGCAGCGATGCTAGCGGAGTGGATTTGCTGTGGGAGCTGCTAATTGATCGGTGCTAAGGACTAGCCAAATCTGGGAGGATCAACTCATGCAAATCTTGCAGCCCGCCGAATGGTCGAAGCCGCGCGGCTTCTCGCACGGCGTCGAATTCAATGGTGCCGGCCGATGGGTGGTGCTGGCGGGGCAGACCGGCGGCGAGGAGAAGGGCGACTATCCGCCCGACATGGCCGCGCAGGTCGGCGCAGCGCTCAAGCGGATCATCAAGCTTTTGGCGGAGGCGGGCGCCGGCCCCGAGCACATCGTGCGTCTCACCTGGTATCTGACCAGCCGCAACGAGTACGAAGCCGCCGGCGCCGGCATCGGTGCCGCCTGGAAGGAGACGCTCGGGCGAAATTTTCCGCCGTCGACGCTGCTCTACATCGATGGGCTTGTTGACGTCCGGGCCAAGGTCGAAATCGAGGTGACCGCCTTCGTGCCGGGCGCGTGAGCGCCGGGTGTCTGAGGGAGGCGGGCAGGGCCGAACCGGCGCTATCTCGACAGCGAGATATTGGCGGCCCGGAACTGGCTGTCGGCCCTCATCGCGAAGGACTGCCTGTTGCCCGCCGTTCGGAGCGAGATGTTGGCATTGAAGCCGGCCGCACTGGCGACCACCTCGAAATTGCCGCCACCGCCGCGGCCCTGAAGGCTGCCGCCAATGTTGCGGCTCGACTCGGTCCAGTTTCCGGAAACCGCGCCGCCCTGGTCGACAACGCTGGCCTGTAGATTGAACTTGTAGGAGTCGCTGGCGCAGGCGAGGCTCAAGTCCATGTTGGGCCCTGCGACCGCATAGGAGGCGCGGCAGCGGATACGCTCCTTCGAGCCGTCGTCGAGGGTAACGGTGCCGCCGCCGGCCCAGTTGCCGGCCATGCCGGCGAACGGTCCCGATTGCGCGTGGCTCGTAGAGCTAGAGAGCGATGCGGAAAATAAAACGGCGGCTGCGATCAGCAGCCGCCGGATAACCAAGGGGGTGCCGATCGTCCGGCTCGCGTTATTGCCGCGATGCTTGCCATCGGCCACTGCACGGGATGCCCGCTGATGCGCCATTCCACTTTCCCGATCCGGCGTTGCCACTGAGCTGACCGTTAGCATATGCACCGTTGATTGAGACCTTCACAAGGCCGCCATTTCCGATGCTCCCGGAGACGCTGGCGCCGGGTCCCGAAATCTTACCGTCGGCAACGGTCAAGGTCGAGCTTGCCGTCGGTTCGCAACTGCCGCTGCTTGTCATGATGGTGACATTCCAGAGCCCGTCATAGGGCGTCTGGGCAAGCGCCGGCGCGGCCGCCGAGCCGGCCAGGACGGAAGCAAACCATATGGTAGCAATGCGGTTGAGACGCATGAATCAAATCCCCGATGTGCATGATGAGACGGCTTATTCGGGCACAATGTGGCCAAAATTTGGTGCGCCGCAGCAGCACAAATTGTTCCTGCGGTTCCAAACACATAGAGGTGAGATTGGTTCCCCCAAAAGGGAACCAAAATGGGCCTCTCTTGGGCCAAATCGCGCAACTTGCGCGGTTAATGCGGCGACAAACTCGGCGCCTTCGTCGCAAACTGCTCGTCCTGCGGCCTTGCCGGCAGCGCGTCGTGGGCTTTGGCGTAGTCGATGACCTCGGCGAGCAGTTTTTGGCCAAGCGGCGCCAGCGCGCGCTCCCACAGCTCCCGCGCGGTCTCGCCCTTCTTGACGAAACACCATTCCTGCGCGGCGATGGCGCCGGCATCCATGCGATCGGCGAGATGATAGACGGTGCCGCCTGTGATCGGATCGCCCTCCTTGATGGTCCATTCGACCGCCGCAAGGCCGCGGTGCCGGGGCAGCAACGAGGGGTGGTAGCCGATCCCGCCCAATCTCGCGGCGGCAAGCGCTTCTCGGCTGACCCGCGCATGGCTGTGCGCGGTGACGATCAAATCGGTCCGCTCGGCGATTTCGGCGGCGACGACAAGTCTTGGATTTGCCTGCACCGCAACGTCGATGCCGGCGGCCGTCGCGGCGGCGGCCAGACGGTCTTCGGCGTCGGCTACCACCACGCGCGCGATCTCAACCCCGTGCTGACGCAGCATGTTCAAGATCGTCACGCCGAAATGGCGGGAGCCGACAAGCGTAATCCGCATGGTCTTCCTTCCGTCGTGAACAGAATATCCCGCCCGTCGATAACACGCCGCAAGGCGCTGTCACCCCGCGAGCGAGCGGGGCGCGGGCGGTTATCAACAGCACGGGGATGCACGAAGCTTTGGAGGCGCAGCGCATGAACCGCGGATCAGATATCCGCGGCCAATATGGCTTGCTCGCTGCGCTCTGTTCGCGCTGACCGGCCGGTTGGAAGACCGGCGCGTTGGAAGGATAACGGCACAGCGCCTTCGCCAGAAAGCGCCGTGGCCTGCGCGACCTCAGTCCGAGACGCGCCGCTCACTGAGCAACCAGCTGTGCACGATTAGCCATTTGTCCCGCCCCCGCGATTGAAAATCCAACAGCGTGGACCGGTTGTCCTGCAGTTCGAAATAGAACTTCAGCGAGTCGCGGCCGGTTGGCCCTTCAGGATCGACCGATTGGGTTTGAAGCCAGCGGTCCCATTCCCGGATAATTAGAGCTCTCACTTCTTTCTGCTTCATCCATGCGCCCCTAGATGCGAGCCTCGTCTAAGGCTCGGGTGGTCGCGCTGGTTCGACGGCGGGTTTGGAGCGGCTCTCGCGCCTCTCATCCCATCGCCTTGGGATTGGGATCCGAGGCCGTTCGCCATTGCATTTGCAATAGTGAGCGGCTCCGAAATGATGCGGTCGCCAGAGTGGTCTGGTCAGCCGCATCGAAGGTCATCCGGTAGCCGCCGCGCGGATTCCTTCGTGAGCGGAATTTTGTTTGTTCAATTCAAGTTTTTCCGAAAACCTCCCCAAGAACGTATCCCAATTAAGGGAATAGCAACGACTAATTGCGGCTATAAGCGGGCTTCCAATCCGGCCGAAGACAAATCTTTAAGCTGCCGATGGTTATATGGAATGGCCGCACCGCCGCGCGGCCGAGTAGCCGGGCGCCTTGTCTTCACCTACCCCAGGGCACGCGTGTCCGGCTATTCGCTGGCGCGGAGGCGCCCCAAAGCGCCGCAGCCGCTTACGGGTCAAGTCCATTCCATTTGCTCCAGGAAACGCTGGCGAGGCTTCGATAATCCGTCGCGCGTGGGCGCAGCAATTGCTTCTCGTGGGCCGCGATAACCTGCTGCGACGCCGCGATCTTTCGTTTCAGGTCGGCGATGAGTTTCTGCTTCTGGTCGAGCTGCCTTGAATCCGCAATCTCGCCGATCGTGAATCTCGCGGTTTCGCAATGCTTCAACGCCTCGCGATGTCTTTTGAGCTGGGCGCGGTGCCAGGCAATGGTGCTGTCGCTGTCTGCCGCCATCTGTGACTCTCTCCCGAATCGTTGCGACCCATCATCGTGAACGACGAGGCGATTTGGAGGCGAGAAAAAGGTACGGCCGCGCGTTCGCGCGTTCTTACCGCTTCGCGCAGAGCACAACCGTTTCGGGAACGTCGGACTGGCCCGGGCGCGGATCACAGGCGGCGCCGCTGTCGGTGATGGTCTTGGGCGGCTGGTTGACCGAGCCGGTTTTCGACAGGCAAGTCGCGCTCACCATGACTTCGTCGACGCTGCACATCGCCGGCCGCGACACGCCGCCATCGGATGAGGAGCGGACGACCCGAAACTGGGGTGGTGGCGACACGCCATTTTCGCCATTCTTTCCGGGAGAACCCGGAGGGCCCTGGGGTCCTGTCGCACCCGCTGGCCCGCTTGGGCCGGGATCGCCTTTCTCGCCCTTGTCGCCCTTGTCACCCTTGGGACCCGAGCAGCCGGCCAAGGCCAAGGCCAGGGCAAGGCTGCCGGCGAGAAGGAAGGAGTTTTGCATCGGAAAGCCGCCTCTGGGTTGACCAGGGCGATCAACGTTCTCGGGCGGCTCAGCGTTCCCGGAAACTCAGGTCGGTCTCAGCGTTGACCGACCATGAGGTATCGTCGCATCTCCGCCAGGCGGGCTCTGCAATACTCGCGGTAGAGCAGGTTGATAAACGCCAACATGATCGAACCTCATCGTTTGACCATGGCGCCATGCTGCGCTGGCGACTGTTTCCGGCGGCTTTCGCGGGCAGGCGAAAACGGTTTCGTCCGGCCGTGAAAATGGTTTCTTCGGGACCCCTGCACGGGCTCGCGCGGAGCACGGCTGTGGGGAAGTTGGACCGGCCTGTGAATTCGTGCGCAGCAAGTATCTGCGAATATGAGCGGATTCCGCTTCGTGGGCTTGTGGATATGTTGCGGATAACCGCGGGCGATGGGTCGCGCTGGTGTTAGCGGAGCGCGCGTGACCTCGCCGCGAACCGCTCAACGATAAAGTCGGCAAATGCCTCCGTTGCGGCGCGACGGTCGTCGGCCCGATAGAGCGCGACTTCGAGGTTCGGCAACGGCGGAAGTCCGCGGCCAACGATACTTTTTCTGAGGCCCGGACCAATGCTGGTTGCCGGCAGAACGCTGACGGCAAAACCCTCGGCGACCGCCGCCAGAATCGCGGTACGGCTCGGGGACGAAATGGCGATCCGCCAGGGCATCTTGATCCGATCGAGCGCATCGATCGCCCATCGACGGTAAAGACAGCCTTCGGGATAAACCGCAAGCGGAAGCGGAACCTCGTCACGCCGGATTTTCCCATCCCTTGAAAGCCAAACCAGTTTTTCCCGATGCAGCACCATCCCGCCGCCGCTGTCCGGCGGCTGTGCTGTGAGCACGATATCATAGGGGTGGCCGAGTTCGTGCCGCATGCTCAGCGTCATACCCGTTTGAATGTCGACATCGACGTCCGGGTGAAGTTTTTGCGAAACAGCCCCACAAGTTTTGGAACCATTTCAGCCGCATGATCCTCCGTCACGCCGAGCCGGACGTTGCCGGCGATCTCGACGTTCTCGAGGCACTTCCATATTTCGACCTGCAGTTCCAAAATCCGGCGGGCAAACGGAAGCAGCGCGGCTCCCGACGGCGCAAGGCTGATGCTGCGGCGGCCGCTGCCGCGAACCAACAGGGGCGCGCCAAGCAGATCCTCGAGACGGCGGATATGCGTGCTGAGTGCGGGCTGAGTCCGGTTGAGCCGGTGCGCCGCCTTCGCGAAGCTCCGGGCGTCGACCACGCTCACAAAACTCCGCAGCAGAAGCGGATCGATGGCGCGCATGGAAACATCCTGATTTCCGATGTTATTGATGCAAAATATTACATTTTTTGATGAGTGGAGCCAGCCTATCGTCGCCCTCGTGCCCGCAATCGAGCTGGAGCGAATGGGGATGACGCTATCGAATTGGGGGCTTCTCCTCCTGACCGCGGCGTCGTTTGCGATATCGCTGCCGTTCAACAAGGTACTTGTCGCCGACCTGTCGCCGATACTGCTTGCACTGTTGCGGGCGGTGGTCGCGTTTCCGGCCGTTTGGCTGCTGGCCCGCTTGTGGGCCGGCGGATTGCCGGCCGATCGACGCGAATGGGGCACCGCGGCGCTCGGCGGATTGCTGGTCGTGGCAGTGCCGTTCACCGCGATCGCATGGGGACAACAATTTATCGCCAGCGGCCTCGCTGGCGTGCTGTACGGGACGATGCCGCTGATGACCGCGGCCTTTGCTCACTTCGTCATTGCCGATGAGCGCGTCAACCTGCGCAAGTTCGCAGGCTTCGCCCTGGGGCTGTTTGGAATCATCATCGTCGTCGGACCACAGGCCTTGCTCGGGTTCGGTCGCGAACCCCTGGGCGAAGCGGTCACGCTTGCTGCGCCCATGAGCTATGCCCTGGGCACGGTGTTGCTGAGACGCCGCCCGCCGATGAATCCGCTTCGCCTGACCGCCGGCATGTTCCTTGTCGGCCAGGCCATCATGCTGCCGGTTGCGATCGCCGAAGGGGCGGTGGATCACGGGCTCGGCGATTTGCTCAGGCTAAGGACGGCGGTGCTGCTGACCGGGCTGGCGCTGGCAGGCACCGCGATGCCGGCATTTCTGAACTATCTTCTCATCAGGCGTTCGGGTGCGACCAATGCCTCGCTCGCCATGTTCTTCTTACCCGTGTTTGCGCTCTTGCTGGGATCGACGATCTTGCAAGAATCCGTTCGCTTCGGCGCAATCGCGGGGCTGATCCTAATTCTCTGCGGAAGCCTGACGGTCACGCGGCAAGACAAAGCCTGAAGCACGATTTGGAAAAGTTGTCACCCATGTCTTGGGTACGGCCCGAGGGCGGGGATGGTGCCAGTGAAGCGCCAAACGGGTGTCCGCTCAAGCTAGCATGGCTCGGCTACTACCTTTGCAGGATCAGTGCGCGCAACCATGAGCAGGATCCCGCCGATCTGCGGCAGCAGTGCCAGGAGCACCAGCCGCAGCATGGCGAAGTCGTCGCCGGTTGGCCGAAGCAACCCCCGGCTCATCCATGCAACGATGTGGATGGCGGCCTCGGTCTGCGGGTCGGCCGTCTGCTCGACCGCGTGCATGGCGGTGTCGAGCGCCTGACGGCGGTCATTGACGGCCGCTTCCCGCTCCCGGCAGAACTTCCCGACGCCCCCTTTGCATTCTCGGTCGCGCGCCGCCATCGCATCTGTAAGCGCGGCCTGAGCGGTCTGAACGGCCGGCGTCATGTGTGCGGCACGCGCAAGCGTCACATCCGTGATGTTGACGGACGCGAATCCGATCCCCGCCGTGATCGCGAAGGCGAACGTCATGAGCCAGAGACCCCAGCCGACTAGCGCGGTCGCCCGCTGGCCGGTATGCCAAAGCCGGGCAACGCATGACGGCATAACGAGAGCGACTAGATCAGCGGCCACGCCAACAGCCATAAAGAGCCATGCAGCGGAATCGGTCGACCCCAGCGACCGGGCAAACCAGCCGTTCATGACGATGCCGACGGCAGCTAAGGCAAGGGCCGCGGTCGATAAGAGGACCGAGGCAACCGGGCGTCGTGACGGTCTAACGCCGCGTAACGTGACGGTCGGAGGCGGTGCGCTTGGCAACTGGCGGATCTGCGACAGTTGCTCTGCGGGCGCCGGGAACGGCAGTGCGGCATTTGCCGCATCCGCCGATGGAAAGTCCAACGGGATCAGGTGTTCGGAAGACGGAGGTGCGGCATCTGCCGCAGAGGCCTTCTTACGCCGCCGATAAGCTTTGGCGCGTTCGGCGCCCGTCTTGACCTTCTTCGGCCGGGGTTGATGCAGGGGGATAACAGATGCAGAAACGTCGTCAGCCATTGAGACCGCTCCTATCGGTTTCGGTGGTCAGGCGCGGCGCCGTGCTTCCAACACGGCGTCACGCCGCTTTGATCGAATCAACGCAATCCCCACTTTCGCGCCGGACCGAGGCCAAGGCAATCGCCCCTTGCTCGGGTTCGCTGGCGAACCGCTGGGTGAAGCGGCGCCAGGACAAAGCCTGACGCATGATTTTGGAAAAGTTGTCACCATGTCTTAGGTACGATCTGTTACCCATGAGGCACAGTTCCGGGAAATGTGAGGGGCCGGGACACCCTCGCCGGGTCCCGCGTCCCCTGCGCACACTTTTGAACATTTCGCAGGAACAAATGCGGCGCTGCAGCGTCGTGTGGGTTCGGGCTGGCCAACAAAGGGGAGCGGCAGTGATTAGTAAGCGTTATCTGATGCGCCAGGCCCGCGCGCTTATCAGCTTTGCTAAGTCAACCAATAATCCCGAACTAGCAGCCGTCTCGGTCGAGAGGGCGGCCGATCTCAAGGATAACCTGGACGAGAAGATGCCACCAGTCGATCCAAGTCTTCAGGCTCCAGACGTCGAGCCCTCTCCCAATTGAAGGAATAAGGCCGCCCCCGTTGGCGGCCTCTTTCATTTTGAACCAGCGTCCTCATGTCCGACCGCCGAGACCCGAACGCATCGCGGGCATCGTCACGGTCCGGCCTGCGCAAGCCCATTCAGCGCGAATCCCTCACAGGTGGACGGGCTATTCGCCGTTAGCGTCGTTATCGCGATGACCTGACGGGCCTCGACTAAACACCCCATAGTTGCTGGATTTCATGCCGTTACCAGGGGCCGCCCCATTCGCCGCGAGGCCCAGCTTAAGCAGCTCGCGAACAGCGGCGGCTCGGGTTGGCATACGATGCTGAAATCTGAAGTCGTCAACTACCGAGAGCTCTTCCGGCGAAAGCATGATCTGCAATCGCTCACCACGGAGATCGTTCATGGCAGTGTCCTCCGAAGAGTATTTTCAGCCTTTCACAGGGAATTAGTAAAATACTCAATTCACTCAGTCAATCCAAGTTCCTTGGAGTACTCAAAAATCCCAAAATTAGTGAAAGTTGCAATAATATCAATAGCTTAGATGTTTACAGCTCGCGTTCTGGGGCATACGCTGCCGAGCAACGCCGACAAAATGTCCAGGCCATGAACGCCTCAAAGCCTCCGATCTGCCCGAAATGCCACAAGCCAATGAGGTTCGCGCTCGTAAAGGGGATGCGAGGTCGCAGTTATCGGTGCATCGATTGTGAAGGTGAGGACCCTTTGAACTCGCCCGACATCAACAGGCTGCTGGAAGGAATGCGACCACCCCAATAGTCACCGACAATCATGCGCCAATGGAGATAAAAGCATGCAGCGCAGCTTGACTCGCTATCTCCCGGAAATTGGAGCGTAGTGTTCGTCATGGATAAACGAGAGCCGCCGGGCGTACCGTTCGCTCCGCTTATGCTGTGTTCGACGTGTGCCACCGAAATGCGATTGCTTGGAATCGAGTCCGAAAATCCGGCGCGCGATCTGTATACTTTCGAATGTCGAAAATGCGGACGACTGGAGGTCCGTGGCGTGAGCACGGTTTAGGAGTGCCCAACAGCATCCTTCAGGGAAAGCCCGTTCGCGTCAGTCAGTTCGTTCGAACCTGAGGGGCTGGACCCTCCGCGTGCCCGCATCCTTATCCCATTCGGCCGCGACCATCCGATTTCAGATCGGGTCCGGGGGGTAAACCCCCAGGGGCCGCTAATCGGCGCGAGCCTTCTTTTTTGTCGTACCAGTCCTCAAATCCGGCCACTTCCCGTTTTTGGGCCCCGCATCCCCGGATGCCTCGAAGGCGGCGTGGCTGTGGCAGTCGGGACACTGTGCGTAGCCGAAATCGACGCCGCTAGTTGCAAATGGGGACAATTGGTTTTCCTGCGCGCGTGACTCACGTAGTCTTGCGACTGCTGGGCTGGGGGGTCCGATGACGATGACAGAGGTTGAGAAGTCGTCCCACTCTATTTTGGAGCGGACGTTTTACACGAAGCTTGGCCCGACGCCGGCTTTCCCGCCGAGTCCGGCGGAGACCGGGCAGGTCAAGCCGGCGCAGAGGTAATGCTGGCTTCGTGTCCTGCTTTTAGGAGTCCCGCTGCTGGCTGGCGGGGCAGTTCTCCGTCAGGAATATGCTCTCGTATATCGCCCGTGCCTCTCGAATTAGACGCGCCCGCTCGCGTGCAGACTTCGGGATGAACTGTATGACTTCGCCCATGACGTGCGCTCCTATTTCATCGCCTGGCGAACCAGTAGCGTATCGGTGTACATGTCAAAGCGCGCGAGCTTGCCATCGTCGACCTGCCACACATGCGCAAACGGCGCGCGCATCGCCTTGCCCGTCGCCTTGTTGACCCCGGCATAGGTGCCGAGGCTGACGACACGGTCACCCTCGGCGATGAAGTCGTCGGCAACGGCGGAGAAATTGTCCCAATCGCTCATCAGCGGCACCAGCAGTTTGTCGACGACGTCCTGCGGGTGACGCCAGGTGCCGCTGTAATAGGGAAAGCCCGCGGCCTCGGTCCAGTGCAGGTTGGGATGCAACAGGGCGACGGCCCCGGGCACATCGGCCCGGGCGACGGCTGCATAGAAGGCGCGAACAAGTTCGGTAGCTTTGGTCATGATCGGTACTCCTGATGTTGGGTTCAGATACGCCCGCCCTGATGTTGGGTTCAGACTTTGAGCGTCGCGAGATGGCCGAGGCCGAGCGCTTCGATCACATGCGCCTGCACTGGCGCGGTCTGCCCGTTCACGGTATCGGCGCCGAACGGCTGGCCAACAACGGTGCGGGCTGGCCGTAAACCCTTGGGCAGCGCCACGAGCTTTGCGATTGCCTCGGCGACGTCGTGCGGGTTCGGGGCGCCGGGGGCAGAGAACATCTCGGTGAAGTTCGCAAACATCTTAGCTGGGATTTCGCCGGTCGCGCCATAAGCTGCCGCGCGCGCCGCATCGGCGGGCTGCTGCGTGCTGGCATACATGTTGGTCGGGTAAGCGCTGGGCTGCACCAGCACGACGTCGACGCCGAGCTGCGACAGCTCGTAGCGGAGGCTGTCGGTCAGCGCCTCGACTGCGAATTTCGATGCGCCGTAAATGCCGAAGAACGGGAACGTGACGCGTCCAACCACCGAGCCGATGTTGATGATCAGCCCATCGCCAGCGGCGCGCATTGACGGCAATACCGCGCGCGTCGTCCGGAGCAGGCCGACAACGTTGGTGTTGAACACCACCTTCGCCTGGTCCGGCGTGAAGGCCTCGGTCACCCCGGCCGACGCGATCCCGGCGTTGTTGATGAGCACATCGATGGGCTTGAGCGCCAGCACCTCATTGACGGCTTGGATGACGGAAGCGTCGTCGCTGATATCGAGCGCGACGACCTCGATACCTTGCTTGCGCAGCGCCGCCGCATGTTCGCCGTTCTTCGCTTTCGGATCGCGCATTGAAGCGAACACGGTATGGCCGGCGCGAGCCAAGGTTTCCGCGGTGTCACGGCCGAAGCCGGTGCTGGCGCCAGTGATCAGGATTGTCTTGGACATGGTCTTGCTCCTTCTTGAGGGCTGTGAGGTGAGGGCCTAGGCGGCGCGGGCCTTCGGAAGCTTGCGGGCGAGGAAGTCGCGGATGAGCACCGCGATCTCAGGTCCTTGGCTTTCCAGCGCGAAGTGGCCGGCGTCGAGCAGATGTATCTCGGCATCCGGATTGTCGCGTCTGAACGCCTCGGCACCGGCCGGCAGGAAGAACGGGTCGTTCTTGCCCCAGACCGCGAGCAGCGGCGGGCGATGGGTGCGGATGTATTCTTGGAATTTGGGATAGAGCGCGACGTTGCTCGCATAGTCGAGGAACAGGTCGAGTTGAATCTCGTCGTTGCCCGGCCGCGCGAGCAGCGCGCTGTCGAGCGTATAGCTTTCAGGTGCGACGAGGCTCTCGTCGCCGACGCCGTGGACGTACTGCCACTTCGTCGTTTCAGGCTTGAGAAAATCCCGTAGCGCGGCTCGGTTCTTCGCGGTCGGCTCGCGCCAGTAGGTCTGGATCGGATTCCATCCCTCGCTCAGGCCCACCTCATAGGCGTTGCCGTTCTGCGAGATGAGCGCGGTGATGCGGTCGGGGTGCTTGAGTGCGATGCGGAAGCCGACCGGCGCGCCGTAGTCGAAGACGAACAGGGCGAAGCGCTTCAGGTCGAGCACTTCGGTGAAGCGGTCGATCACCTCGGCCAAGCGCGCGAAGGTATAGGGGAAACTCGCGCGATCGGGTGCGTGAGTGAAACCGAAGCCCGGCAGGTCCGGCGCAACGACGTGGTAGCGATCCGCAAGCTGCGGGATCAGGTTGCGGAACATGTGACTGGAGGTCGGAAAGCCGTGCAGCAGCAGGATGGTAGGTCGGCTGCGGTCGCCCGCTTCGCGGTAGAAAATCCCGGTGCCGTCGACATCGACGGTCCTGAAATGCGTGGTCATGGAAAGTCTCCGTTCACTGTGGGTTCGGAAGGTCAGGGCGTTCACGCCCGGTGACAGTGAGTTAGGAGCTTTCGCTTTCGCGCAGTATCCGCTAGTTTCTGAAGCCAGACTTTCAAAAAATGGAAGTATGGCATGGACCGGTTCGACGCGATCCGGACGCTGCTCGCGGCGGTCGACGGCGGCAGCCTGACGGCGGCGTCCCGCAAGCTCGGCACGCCGCTTCCTTCCGTCAGCCGGAAGGTATCCGAGCTGGAGGCACATCTCGGCACGCAGCTCGTGATCCGGACCAATCGCAAATTACTGCTGACCGACGCCGGCAGCGCCTTCGTTGCGGCGGGCCGGCGCCTGCTTGAGGATTTGAATGAGGCCGAACGCGTGGCGGCCGGCGAATATCGCACGCCGCGCGGCGACCTCTTGGTCACCGCCTCGATCATGTTCGGCAAACTGCATGTGATGCCGATCGTGCTCGCGTTCCTCGCCGTCTATCCGGAAGTCAACCTGCGCGTGGTGCTCTTCGATCACGTCATCGATCTCGTCGAAAACCATGTCGACGTGGCGGTTCGCATCGGCCGCCTGCCCGACAGTGGGTTGGTCGCCACGCGGATTGGCGAGATTGGCTGGGTGATCTGCGCGAGCCCCGCCTATCTCGCGGCGCGGGGCACACCGGTCACACCGGACGATCTTGCGGAACACGATTGCATCGGCTTCGAGGGGCTGCAGATGGTACGGACCTGGCCGTTCGGGCGCGGGAGAGATGCGCAGACCGTTCCGATACGGCCCCGCTTCGCGGCCAATACGGCCGAAGCGGTCATCGAAGCGGCCATCGCCGGCATCGGGATTGCGCGCCTGATGTCCTACCAGGCAGCCAGGGCGATCCGCGAGGGCCGAGTGATCAGCCTGTTGCACGCATATGCGCCGGAGTCATTGCCCGTCCACCTCGTCCACACCGGGCCGCCGTTGCTGCCGTTGAAGATGCGTGCCTTTCTCGATTTCGCCGGTCCCCGGCTGAAGGCGAGCCTGGCCGAGTGAGCGACCGCGGCTGAGCGGCCCGAGACATAGGCGACAAATCGTACCGGACACATCGGTTACACTTTCCGTTTTTTGCGGCGGGAGGTGTGGATGCCGTGGAGAGCGAGTTCGGTTATGGAGGAACGCCTGGCTGGCGAGCCATCGCCGGCGTCTGCAGCGATAACGCGGAATTAATCTCATCAGCCCATAATCTGGGGCAGTTTTAGATGGGTGCCGCGTAAAGGAGCCGTCGCGAGGACGATCCAGCGACGGCTCTCTTTTTTGTTCACTCGTTTGAGGTCAATGCACGTGACGAAGACATCAGAAACGCAGAGCCAAACCGAACAACTCGAACCCGCAGTATCGAGCAAGCGATCCGGCCGAAAATCGATCTTGGCGCTGTCGGTGTTCGCTCTTGGCCTAAACGCTACTGCGGCCGTCTATACACTGTCGCCTTCCGATTTTGCCCTGCCGAATGTCAGCAGTTTGGCCGAACTGCTTCCGTACCAGGAAGCTTCCGATCCAATACCGGATCCGGTTGTCGCCGCATTGAAGGAAATTCAGTCGGCGCAGCAGCAACACGTTGCCTCGCTGCAAGAGAATAGCTCCTCATTGCAGCAAAACACAGCTCTGCTTCAGCAGGATTCAACTACGCTTGCTTCTCTAAGACAGAGCATCACGGATGAACAAGTCGATGTGAAGAAAATATCTGCTCAGATAACGGATGAACGTGTCGACGTGAAGAAGATGTCTGCTCAGATTTCCACGCTTATAGCGAAGGTCGACTCGCTGCAAAATGCAA
>JBATYU010000987.1:0-2593 GCA_049674245.1 Bradyrhizobium sp.
GGGAAACGGGACGTGGCCGATATTGCCGAGCCAACAATGGTGCGTCGTGCATCGATGCAGGATGCCGCGGCTCCGCGCGCGCTTGCGGTGGACGCCGATGCCCTCATGCGGCTCACGGCTATCGGCACGAACCTATGGCGCGGCTTGAGCGCGCGCGCGATCGAGCCCAACGGCTACTATCTGCCGGAGTGGGAGCTGGCGGTGAGCGCCTCGGCCAGCGGCCGCACCGGCGCTTCGGTCCTTGCTGCCTGGGGCGATACCGGGCTGATCGGCCTGCTGCCGGTGGTCTCGATGTGGCGCGCCTACAAGATCCCCCTGCCCGTGCTGGTAAGCGCCGATCCCTACGGTTCGCTCGGCACGCCGCCGCTCGATCGCGACAGGGCCGGCGATGCAATTGTCGGCTTGATGAACGCGGCGCGGAAAACCGGCGCCCACGCGCTGATCCTGCGCGATATGTCGCTTGAAGGCGCGGCCATGAAGGCCATCGATGAAGTGTTGCGACAAGGCGGCATGCATCCAACGGTGCTGCAATCCCATGCCCGGGCCTGCCTTGACGCCAGGCGCGATGCCGACCAATTGCTGCAGGACGCGTTGGGCACGAAGAAACTGAAGGAGCTGCGGCGCCAGCGCAACCGTCTGGCCGAGCACGGCGCCGTCAGCTTTGACGTTGCACGCAGGCCCAAAGACGTCGCCGCCGCGCTCGAGACATTCCTGACGCTCGAAGCCTCCGGCTGGAAGGCCAGGCGCGGCACCGCGCTCGCGCAGGACGACGGCGACGCCAGCTTTATCCGCAGCGCCACCCAAGCGCTCGCGCAACGCGGCCAATGCGAGATCGTGAGCTTGCATGCCGGCGCCACAGCGGTCGCGGCTGCGATTGTGCTGCGGCATGAGGATCGCGCGTTCTATTTCAAGCTCGGCGTCGACGAGCGCTTTTCGAAGTTCTCGCCCGGCGTGCAACTGACGCTCGACCTGACCCGGCATCTGTGCGCCGATCCGGAAATCGCGCTGGCCGATTCCACCGCGGACGCCGATCACCCCATGATCAATCCGATCTGGCGCGGAAGGCTTGCGATCGGCAACGTCGTGATTCCGCTGCGGCCGAACGACCCCATGGTGCCGATCGTGCACGCCGCGATGACATTGCGCCGGCTGGTCCGCGAACCCGCACGCCGCCTGGTTCAATTGATCCGGAAATCTCGGGAGAAATCGCGATGAATACCGTCAGCGAAGTCGCGCCGGTCATTACCGCTGCCAACGAGGCGCTGCGGCGCGACTTTCCGCTAAAGCCGTTCGCGATCCGCCACAAACTGGCGGGCCATCCGCTGCTGAGCCTGCCGCGTATCGCGCAACTGGCCGCGCAATTGCCGCGCGATCTCATCGAATATAATTCGGGCAAGGTCGCGATCAGCCAGGACCCGGATGCGATACCTCAGGTTGATCTCGATCCGGTCGAGGTGGTGCGAAGCATCGAAACCGCCGGCGCCTGGATGGTGCTCAAGCGGGTGGAGAATTCGCCGGAATATCGCGGCCTGCTGGAAGATATGCTGCTGTCGGTGGCCCGCGCACGTGGCTTCAACAGCCTGCTCGACGCCGACTTCGAACGGGTCGAGGGCTTCCTGTTCGTATCGTCACCGAATTCGACCACGCCGTTTCATCTCGACAGCGAAGACAATTTCTTCGTGCATATTCACGGCGAAAAATTCTTCACCATTTTCGACAACAGCGACCGGTCGATCGTCGGCGACGACGAGATCGAGCGCTCGATGACCAAGCACCGCAACCTGAAATATGACGAGAGCTTCGCGGCCCGCGGCAAGGAGTTTCACCTGTTCGCAGGCGACGGCTGCTACGTGCCGTATCAATGGCCGCACTGGGTCCGCACATCGGACAGCCATTCGATCTCGCTGGCGATCACCTGGAAGACGCGCGAAGTGCGGCGCCTCAACGATCTGCATTTCTTCAATTCGATGCTGCGCGGCATCGGCCTGCCGCAGCAGCCGCCGGGCAAGCAGCCCCTGCGCGACGCGCTCAAGCTTGCGTTCTATCGGAGCGTGACCACGGCGATCAAACCGCTGCGCGCTTCGCTCGCCATGCGCCGCCTGCTGCGCCGCATCGCGCTTGGCAAACGCGCGAACTATTATCTGAAGGGGGCGTAGGCCTGCCCAGCCGTGCCATTCACTTCAGCGGCGAGTGAGGCGCGGGCAGCATGATCGTCGAATGCATCTCCTCGAGGAATGCCGGTCCCTTGCCGAGGAATTCCTGCCAGGCCGGATCCTTCAGCGCGTTTGCGCGGGCTTCGGCGCGCGCGTTCAAGCTGGGATACGCCCAGATGTGGCAGACTTCGTTCGGTTGGCCTGCTTCGGTCTGCCAGAGGCCGACGATCTTGGAATATTTCTCACGCGCCGGGAGCACGGCGGTGAACGCTTCGAGCCACTTCCTGACCGCGCCGCCGGTCTTGGCGCGATAGTTGCGAAGCTCGTAGATGTTTCCCGCCGTCGCGGGGGCGACCGGCGCCTTGATCGCGTTGAGCAGGCGGACATCCTGGCGCATCAGCAGTGGATAAATCAGCGGCGTATACTCGCTGGTCCAGCGC
>JBATYU010000988.1:0-2246 GCA_049674245.1 Bradyrhizobium sp.
GATTTTCGCAGCTGCGCCATCGACGTGCGCGCTGAGCGCGACGGCGTCGCGGTCGAGGGCTTTGCCGCCGCGCCCTCGCTGACCCGCGCCAACGCGCTCGGGCAGTATCTGTTCGTCAATGGCCGCCCGGTGCGCGACAAGCTCATTCTTGGCGCGGTGCGTGCCGCTTATGCCGACTATCTGCCGCGCGACCGCCACCCGGTGGTCGCGCTGTTCGTCAGGCTTGATCCGCGCGAGGTCGATGCCAATGTGCATCCGGCCAAGACCGAGGTGCGGTTTCGCAACGCAGGCCTGGTTCGCGCGCTGATCGTGCATGCGCTGAAGGAGGGCCTGGCGCGTGAAGGCAGGCGCACCGCGGCCAACGGCGGCGGCACCGCGATCTCATCCTTCCGCCCCTCGTTCGCGCCGCGGCCCGGCAATTGGGACTGGCGGCGCTCGCCTTCTTACCCCGTAGGCCCGATGCCGGCATTCGACGGCTCGGCAGCGCCGGCCTTTGCCGAACAGGAGCAAGCGGCCTTCGACGTCGGCGCGCCCACCGCCGACATACGATTCGAGACGCAACCGTCGAGCGAGCTGATCGATCGTCCCTTGGGCGCGGCACGGACGCAGATCCACGAAACCTATATCGTTTCGCAGACCCGAGACGGATTGATCGTGGTCGACCAGCACGCCGCGCATGAGCGCATCGTCTATGAGAAACTGAAGGCGTCGCTGGCGCACAACGGCGTGCAGCGGCAGATCCTGCTGATCCCGGAGATCGTCGAACTCGACGAAGCGACGGTGGAACGCCTGCTCGCGCGCAACGAGGAGCTTTCGTCGTTCGGGTTGGCGATCGAATCCTTCGGCCCCGGTGCGGTCGCGGTGCGCGAGACGCCCTCGCTGCTTGGCAAGACCGATGCCGGAGCGCTGCTGCGCGATCTCGCCGAGCACATGGCGGAATGGGATGAGGCGCTGCCGCTGGAGCGCCGGCTGTTGCATGTCGCCGCCACCATGGCCTGCCACGGCTCGGTGCGCGCCGGCCGCAGGCTCAAGCCGGAAGAGATGAACGCGCTTCTGCGCGAGATGGAAGACACGCCGAATTCCGGGCAGTGCAACCACGGCCGCCCGACTTATGTGGAATTGAAGCTTTCGGATATCGAGAGACTGTTCGGGCGAAGGTGATGCAATCAAGATTTGCGGCAATGGGAGTGATTCTCTACCTTCTTGTCTTCGCTTGCGCGTGCGCCTATCCGTTTTTCGACCACCGCACCTTTGCCGGGCTTGCAATCGTTATCGTGGCGTTACCCTGGATTGACTATCTTCCCAGCAACTGGCTCCTCGCCGCGATCGCGCTCAATGCGCTTATCATTTATTTCCTGTTGGCCACACTGTCATTCCTGTTCTCCTTATTTCGGCGATTGGGCGCATGAGCCTCGCCGCAAGAATGTGAATTGCGTATCATCATAGGTCCGCCGCTCCAGTTCCTCAAAACCGCCCGGCGGCGCAAATGCCGCGGCCTTGGCTTCCTCGACGACCAGCAACGCGCCCGGCATCAGCCAGCCGCCATCGCGCAGCGAGGCCAGTGCCTTTTCCGCAAGACCTTTTGCATAGGGCGGATCGAGAAACACCAGCGAGAACGGCTCGACCGGATGCGCCGGGCCGAGATTGGTGGCGTCGCGGCGGAACACCTTTGTGACCCCGCCGAGGCCCAGCGCCTCGATATTGTTGCGCAACAGCGCGCGCGCCTCGGTACCGTTGTCGACGAACAGCGCGAACGCCGCACCGCGCGAGATCGCTTCGATCCCGAGCGCGCCGGTGCCAGCAAACAGGTCAAGCACGCGCGCACCTGCAATCGGATCGTCATAGGCATGGATCAGGATGTTGAAGGCCGACTCGCGCAGCCGGTCCGCGGTCGGACGGATGTCGCGCGATGACGGCGAGGCCAGATTGCGGCCCTTCAATCGCCCGCCGACGACGCGCATTACAAGGTCTCGTCATGCCCGGGCTTGTCCCGGGCATCCACGTCCTTAAGCCGTTGACGCGAGAAAGACGTGGATGGCCGGGCATAGACGAGCGGAAGCGACGCCGTCCTTCGGACGGCTATGCCCGGCCATGACGCCTTATTGAAAGTTGGCGCTATCATCTCAACCGTCGCGCCCCTACTCGTCCCGCGGCGTCAGGTCGCGCTTGCCGTGATAGCCGCGCTGCGGGCGGCGCGGCGGTCCATAGCCATTAGCCTCGGCCTCGTTACGCGCGCGCGCCTCTTC
>JBATYU010000989.1:0-2352 GCA_049674245.1 Bradyrhizobium sp.
GAATTGGTGGGCGACGACCCCGACGCTAGCGGCGTGGCGCTCGCCCGCGACTGTATGGCCGATGTTTCCGAGGCGAGCTATCACGCCAGCATGCTGGCGCTGCTGGGATTCGACCAGCGCAATGCGCTCAAGGATATCAACATACCAACGCTGGTATTGTCAGGCTCAAAGGACAAAAACGCCCCGGCGCCGATGATGGCGAAGATGGCGACTTACATACCCTCGGCGAGTTATGTCGAGCTCGAAGGTGTCGGCCATCTCGCCAATCTCGAACGCCCGCGGGCATTCAATGCGGCTTTGGATCAGTTTCTGAAAACAATAGAAGTGGCAGCGTAATGACGGCACCAGTCAGCAAAACTGCAACCGCAATGGACAAGGTCGCTCTCGATGCGCCGATCTTCGATCCGAGCGCGTTTCGGCTGAGCGACGAGCAGGCCTCGATCATTTCGCGAGCGCGCGAACTCGGCCAGACCGTGTTCGCAGGCCGCGCCGCCGCCTACGACCGCGATGCGGAATTCCCGACCGAGAATTACAGAGATCTGCACCGCGCCGGCCTGCTCGGGATCGCTATTCCCAAGAAGCATGGCGGCCTCGGCACCGACTACCAGACCTACGCCATCGCCGCCGCCGAAATCGGCCGCTATTGCGGCGCCACCGCGCTGACCTGGAACATGCATGTGTGCTCGACGCTATGGTCGGGCCCGCTTGCCGACGACCTTGACATGGACGCTGCGACCCGCGCCGAGCATGAAGCGCGGCGCGCGGTGCATTACAGGCGCATCGTCGAGGACGGCGCGATTTATTCGCAGCCGTTCTCGGAAGGCGGCGCGGCCGCGGCAGGCGGCGTGGCGTTCGGCACCGAAGCAAGACCGGTCAAGGCCGGCTGGCTTGTCAACGGCAAGAAGATTTTTGCTTCGCTTTCGGGCCACGCCGATTATTACGGCGTGCTCTGCACCGAGATCACGGAGGGCGAAAAAGCCTCCCGCCGCAACACGCTCTACCTCGCGCTACCCGCCAAGTCCGACGGCGTATCCGTGGTTGGCGACTGGGATCCGCTGGGCATGCGCGGCACAGTTTCGCGCACACTGCTGTTCAAGGATGTCTTCGTGGCGGAGGACGCCGCGCTGATGCCGCGTGGCGTCTATTTTCAGGCAGCGATGCGCTGGCCGCATATGTTCCTGACGCTGTCGCCAACCTATATGGGACTCGCGCAGGCGGCCTACGACTTCACCGTGCGTTATCTGCGCGGCGAGGTGCCGGGCACGCCGCCGGTCAAGCGGCGGATGTATCCGACCAAGCAGATCGCGGTGGCCCAGATGCAGATCAAGCTCGAGCAGGTCAAGGCAATCTGGTTTCAGGCCATCACCGAAGCCCGCGCCAACCCGACCAAAGAGCAGGTTCTGCGCGCCTACGCCGCGCAATATTCCGCGATGGAGGGTGCCAACGAGATCGCCACATTGGCGATTCGCACCTGCGGTGGTCAGGCGATGCTGAAATCGTTGCCCTTGGAGCGGATCTATCGCGACAGCCGCTGCGGTTCGCTGATGCTGCCATGGACCGCCGAACTCTGTCTCGACCGCATCGGACGCGAGGCGCTGTACGAGACCGGCGAGACGGACGACTAGTTCGAAATGGACCTTTCCGATCTCATCGAACGGAACGCGGCGTTCACGCCGGACAAGGCCGCGACGGTTTTTGAGGGCGAGACTCTGAGCTATGCCGCGCTCAGCGCCCGCATCGAGCAGGCGGCGCGCGCGCTGAAGGCCGAATACGGCGTCAGCCGAGGCGATCGCGTCGCTATCCTCAGCCTGAACCGGCCGGATTATCTGATGCTGCTCTATGCCTGCGCCCGGCTCGGCGCCATGCTGGTGCCGCTGAATTGGCGGCTTGCGGTAGCCGAACAGCTGTTCATCCTGTCGGATGCTTCGGTAAAAGTGCTGGCGCTCGAACAGGCCTTTGCGGAAGTCCTGCCCGCGCTCGAAAGGCGCCTGCCCGACACCAGCATCGTCGGACTCGATTTTGCGCCGCCGCGCGGAAGCCCGTTCGACGCTTTGCTGGCCTGCGCGCGCGGCGACGGGCATAATCCGCACACCGATCTCAACTGTCCGCTGCTGATCGTCTACACCTCTGGCACAACGGGAAGACCCAAGGGCGCGGTGCTGCGCCAGGAGGCGCTGCTGTGGAACGCGGTGATGAGCCAGCACATGCATGGCCTCACGTCGGATGATCACGTGCTTACCGTGCTGCCATTCTTTCATGTTGGCGGCCTCAACATTCAGACCACACCGGCGCTACATCATGGCGCGACCGTGACGATCCATCCACGCTTCACACCGGATACAACGCTTGCAG
>JBATYU010000990.1:0-3605 GCA_049674245.1 Bradyrhizobium sp.
GCACCGAAGCGCGGCGGGCGGCGGCCTGCGCGGACAGCGCGCTCTCGCCGAAGGTTGCTTTCGCAATCTCGCCGATGCCAGCGAGCGAGCCCAGCAGGCTCGTCGCCTCCATCGGCAGTATGATCACTTTCTGATTCGGCGCATCCGCAAATTGTCCGAACGCCTTGATGTAATTGCTGGCAATGAAATAGTTCAAGGCAGCGACGTCGCCCTTGGCGATGGCTTCAGAGACCATCTGGGTCGCCTTGGCCTCGGCTTGGGCCGAGCGCTCGCGCGCCTCGGCATCGCGAAACGCGGCCTCACGGCGGCCTTCGGCCTGCAGGATCTGGCCCTGCTTGGCGCCTTCGGCGCGCAGAATTTCGGATTGGCGCTGGCCTTCCGCCTGCAAAATGTCGGCGCGCTTGACGCGCTCGGCCTTCATCTGGCGTCCCATCGCCTCGACGAGGTCGGCCGGCGGCACGATGTCCTTGATCTCGATGCGGTTGACCTTGAGGCCCCATGGCGACACCGCGGCATCGACCACGCGTAACAGGCGCTCGTTGATCTCGTCGCGATGCGACAGCACCTGGTCGAGGTCCATCGCGCCCATCACCGAGCGGATGTTGGTCATGGTCAAGACGATGATCGCCTGATTGAGATTGGAGACCTCGTAGCTCGCCTTCGCCGCGTCGAACACCTGGTAGAAGGCGACGCCGTCCACCGTCACGGTGGCGTTGTCCTTGGTGATCACTTCCTGTTCGGGAATGCTGATCACCTGCTCCATCATGTTCATCTTGCGGCCGACGCGATCGAAATAGGGAACGATCAGGTTCAGCCCCGGCGGCAGCGTGCGCGTGTACTTGCCGAACCGCTCGATGGTCCAGTCGTAGCCTTGCGGTACGGTCTTGGCGCCCGCGAACAGCGTGACGACGACGAGCAGCACAAACACGATCGCGAAAATGTCGAAACCAGTCATAAATCCTCCCATGCGGGGCACGAAACGCCTTCGCGACCCGGCGGCCCGCGGTCTCGCGAATGTCGTTGTTTGGTCGAAAAACCGGCGGCGCCGGCTCAGCCCGGCCGTTCTCAAGTTCCGATTATATAGCTATGGCGGGGTTTTGCAGCTGCCAGATCATGGATGCCTCCGCTTTCACTTGGTTTATTTTTGACGCGTTTTCTTGACGCGAACCGGCAACCCACCCCGCAATCCAAGTGCGGGGCCGGCCTTCGCTTGAAAACGCTGTAGACGTCAAATCCAGCCCTGCAGCTCGCGCAACACCAGCTGGCGGATCACGTCCATGCCTGCCTCGCTGTCGTTGAGGCAGGGGATCGCGGCGAATTCTTCGCCGCCATGATGCCTGAAGATCTCGGCGTTTTCCTGCGCGATCTCTTCCAGCGTCTCCAGGCAATCGGCGGAGAAGCCGGGCGTGACCACGGCGATGCGGCGCACACCATCCTTCGCCAGTTGCGCGATGGTCTGGTCGGTATAGGGCTTCAACCACTCGTCGAAGCCGAAGCGCGACTGGAATGTAAGAATCAGTTTTCCGGCATCAAGGCCCGTGCGCTTGCGCAGGCTTTCCGTTGTTGCGATGCACTGCGAATAATAGGGATCGCCCTTGTCGACATAGGCCTTTGGCATGCCGTGGAAAGACGCCACGATCTTGTCGGGCTGGAACGACAGCGTTGCAAGATGCGCTGACATCGAGACCGCCAGCGCCTCGATATAGTCGGGGTCGTCGTAATAGGGCGGCGTCACCCGCAAGGTCGGTTGCGCGCGCATCCTGCCGAGCACGCGGAACACCTCGTCACACACGGTAGCCGAGGTCGCCGCGGAATATTGCGGATAGAGCGGCACCACCAGCAGGCGATCGCAGCCCCGCGCGGTCAACGCCTCGATCCCGGCGCGGATCGACGGGTTGCCGTAGCGCATCGCCCAATCCACCTCGATGTGGTCGTGGTCGGCGATGCTGCGCGCGAGCGTCTCCGACTGCGAGCGCGTGATGGTCTTGAGCGGGGATTCGTTGTTCGCGGTGTTCCAGATCTTCAAATAATCGCGCGCCTTGCGCCGGGGACGGATGCGCAGGATGACGCCGTTCAGCGTGAGCTTCCAGAACAGCCCCTGATTTTCGATCACCCGGGGGTCGGACAGGAATTCCTTCAGATAAACGCGCACGCCCTTGGTATCGGCGGTGTCGGGGGTGCCGAGATTGACCAGCAGCACGCCGACGCGCTGCGGCCTCGCCTCGGTTACGGGCCTTGCGCTCTCGATGGAAACGACTGTTGTCATAATGCCCCGTGGCATCGCGCGTTGCACCATCCTTGTCAAGACGACGGCAGGTTCGATAAGTTACTTGTTACGACGCGCGGGGGAGGAACATGACGGTCGCGGAATGGTGCGTTTTCGGAACGCTGATGCTCTATCTCTTGACGATCGCGTCGATCAAGTGGATCGGGGTTCGCCGTTTCGACAATGCCAGGCCGCGCGACCCGAATTTCTATGACGACCCGATCGCCGCCCGCGCGCTGGGCGCGCATCAGAACGGCATCGAGGCGTTTCCGTTCTTTGCGGCCGCCGTGCTGCTGGCGGAATTCCGCATCGCGCCGCAACGGCTGATCGACGAGCTTGCGATCCTGTTCCTGATCGTGCGGATCGCCTATGTCTTCACCTATCTCGGCGACCGCCCGACGCTGCGCTCGATCCTCTGGAGTATCGGCTTTGCGATCAACATCGCGATCTTCTTCATGCCGGCGTTGCGCAACCACCTACCGTTCTAGGACATGCGGCCATTGCGAAAACGCAATGTGTATGATAGTATAAATTATACACATTGCGATGGACGGCGATGCGCACCAATATCGAGATCGATGACACGCTGATGGCAGAAGCCCAGAAGGCTTCCGGGCAGGCGACCAAGAAGCAGACGGTGGAACAGGCGCTCCGCTTGCTGATCAGGCTGCGGCGGCAGCATGAGGCGGACGCGGCGTTCGGCAAATACCGCTGGCGCGGCAACCTCGCCCGGAGCCGCAAAGGGCGAGGGACCGGGTGATCGTTGTCGACAGCAGCGTCTGGATCGACTTCCTCAATGGCCGGAATGCGCCCCATGTCCGGCGACTGCGCGCCTCCCTCGGCACCGACGAGGTCATCGTCGGGGACCTGATGCTGTGCGAGGTACTGCAGGGCCTCGACAGCGAACGGGTGGCCCGGGAAGTCGAGGCCCTGCTGCGCCGCTTTGACATCGTGCCAATGGCCGGCGACGCGATTGCGGTCGCCGCGGCCCGGAATTTCCGATCCTTGCGCAAGCGCGGGATCACGATCCGCAAGACCATCGACCTCTTGATCGGCACTTGGTGCATCGAGAACCGCAGGCCACTGCTACACAACGATAGTGATTTCCATCCGATGGCGCGCCATCTGGGACTGATCGAACTGCCCGTGACACCGTAAAACGGCGGCGCTGCGGGACGGCGCAGCGAAGGGCCCGGTGCATGCTCAAGCAAAAAGATGGAGCGGGATGGCGATTCGAAGAAAAGTCATGCCGCTCCGGCCCCGAAGGAAAACTGCTTATCAATTTCGCCCATGACAATCAGGGCCATCAGCGCGACTGCAAGGGGGGGCCGGCGGGAGG
>JBATYU010000991.1:0-26195 GCA_049674245.1 Bradyrhizobium sp.
AGATTGCCCTTGCGCGGCGCGGGCGAGAACGCCTGCACGTCGGCCTCCGCAAAACCCGCGGCCTTGAGCCGCGCCGCCATCGCTTCCGCCGCGCGAGCGGTATCGCCGGTCGCGGTCGTGGTGTCGATTTCGATGAGCTCCTGGTAGATGTCGTGTGCGAGCTGCTGCTGCGCCGTCAGCCCTTCGGCGCCGGCGCCGTTTACGGCAAGAACGACCAGCGCAAGCGCGGCCGGGAGAACGATCTTCCACGCGGCGAAGTTTTGGTTGCCGATGTTCTCACGCATCTCGCTCTCCAACAGGGCTTGCGACGATCGGCCGAATTCAGACAGGCGGCTACCCTATTTGCAAGCGCGCAAGCCCCGCGATTTCAGCGACCCACCCAACCTATTTGACGTCCTTGACGGCGATCACTTCGATCTCCAGCAGGAATCCGGGATTAGCCAACGCCGCGACGCCAACAACGGACCGCGCCGGCAAATTAGGCTGGCTGCCGCCGAAGAATTGCGTGTAACCTTCCATGAAGGCTTTGAAGTCCATCGGCGCAGCCGTGCTGTGGACCAGAAACACCTGCATCTTGACCACGTCTGCCATGGAAAGGCCGAGCCCCTCCAGGATTCCCCTGACCCTGGAGAGTACGCCGACGGTCTGGGTCTTGGTGTCGCCATAGGCTAACGGACTGGCCGGATCGGCGTCCTTATTGATGACCGGCGGGACCTGGCCGCTGACATAATAGGTTGTGGCGTTGCCTGTGACTTGCACGACTTGCGCGATCGGGAAGGTCGAGTTGGGAATTGGATATCGGGTCACCTCGGCTCGCGCAGTATGAAGGCTTCCGGCACAGGCAGCCGATAGCAAGCCAAGCAGCAGCATCGTTCTCAATTGCATTGCCGTCTCCGTTCAGCGGCGAGCATCCCTGACGTCTCTGGCCGTCACCACATCCTGGTAGTTGTTGCCGAAGTGCGTCCGCAGATAATTCACGACGGCGGCGATCTGGCCGTCCGTCATCATGTCGCCGAAGCCCGGCATGCCGCGCCTGCCGTTGATGACGAGATAGACCGGATATCCGCTCGCCTCGAGATTCCGGTTGCCGACCAGCGACGGATAGGAGCCGGCACCGGTTGCGCCGGCGGCGTCCGGCATGTGACAGCCCTGACAGACATTGCCAAACAACTCCTCGCCGGTCATCTCGACAAACCTGTAGCCCGAGCTGAACGTCCGGCTGTCCTGGGCCGACGCCGCCGTCGACAGCGCGAGCGACATCACAACAGCGATCTTTATAAACGCGATCTTTGCCTTCGCTCGCATCACGTCCTCATGACGCGGTCGTGCAGCCGCGCAATGGCGTCGAGCGCGGAGAGAATAGCTCCCTCCTGCCATGCCGGAAGCGCCGAAGCGTGCTCGCCGGCGAGCGCAATCCGTCCATCGATCTGGCACAGATCGCGGTAGTGCGTGGCGCGCGCCTCCTCGCTCCAGTCGCCGCTGCAACCGAGCACAAACGGCACCCGATGCCAGGCCACGGCAACGCCGTTTTCAAACTCGTCCCGATATTGCGGATGGATCATGGCGCCGAACTCGACAGTGCGCGCCACCCGCTCGGCCGGCGTCATCGCGGTGAACTCATAGGCGTTGGCGCCGTCGAACAGATAGGCGCCCAGCAACACGCCGCGTCCGGAGCGATTGAATCCGGTGTCGGGATAGGCGATCTGGCGAATCGGCAGGTCGGTATAGCTGATGCCGCCGTAGATCGCCTCGTCCTCCTCCCAGAACCGGCGCTTGAACTGCAGGCCGACCTTGACGGATCCGGCATAGGGCACGGCGTCGATCGCAGACTTCATGGCGGCGCCGACGTCGACCGGCAACTGACTGAGGATCGACAGCGGAATCGTGCAGATGCACCAATCCGCTCTTGCCTGCTGCACGGTCGCTGGGCCTGCGGTATCGACATAGCTGACGGTGACGCCCTGGTCGTGCTGCTGAATCCGCGTCACCTTGGCATTGTAGCGGATGAGGTCGCCGACCTCTTTGGCAAACGCCTTGCCGATCATGTCCATGCCGCCGACCGGCTGAAACATCGTGGTCTGAAAATTATAGTTGGCGAAATTCTGCAGGTAGCGCCAAACCCGCGATTTCAGGATCTCCGACAAGGCCAGCGTGTCGCCCGATAGTGGAATGGCATCCAGCCCGCCGCCGGGATCCCTCGCATAGCCGCGAAATCCAGCCGATATCAGATTGGCCTTGTATTTGTAGTCGCGGTCGAGCGCGCCCCACGACCGCAGCGCCTGCAACAGGACCTCCTGATCCTCCCTGGTCACGGCTTCATCGAGCTTGCCTTGCTGGGTTACCTTGGCCAGCAGCTCGGAAACCTGGCCCTGGAAATCCGCCTTGATGGCGCGGATCCGCTGCGGCGCGCCGCCAAACGCGCGCGAGGAATGGATCAGCGCGTTGTAATTGAGCTGAATGAACGGCTCGAGCGAAACGCCAAGCCGCTTGCAATAATCGAGCAGCGCGCGGTGGTGATAGGGAATGCGCCACGGGCCGGGATTGATATAAAGGCCGCTTTCGAATTCGCAGGTCTGCTTGAAGCCGCCGAGTTCGGTGAAGCTGTCGCCGCCGCGGAGCGTCCAGTTGCGGCCGCCGGCCCTGTCGTTGAATTCGAGAATTTGAACCTTGTAGCCGGCGTTGCGCAGCTCAAGCGCCGCCGTCATGCCGGCAAGCCCGGCGCCCAGGATGAGCACCGAAGCGCCTCTCGGGTCGCCGTTCAGCTTGATCGGGCCCTTGTACGGAGATGCCGACGCGAATCCCAGGCTCGTCATCGCGTGATACATCGCGGCGCTGCCAGCCATGGCGCCCACCAGCGAGAGCAGATCACGCCGCCTGATGACTACAGGTTTGCTTTGCATTCTTGTTCAAACCGAGCAGGCCCAAGAGATGTCACAACAGATGTCACAAGAGACATCCAAGGAAGCTGGGCAGTCTCGCCCTGTCAAGAAACCGCGTGAACACAAGGTGCGCGCAACACGCGCATTTGATGCGATCAAAACGTCGCGTTCTGCTCCATCGCAAGTTCGGCTTGCAGACTTGCGACATCGCGGTAGATCGAGGCGACCGCAAGCACCCTGCCCTTGCTCTTGTAACGCACAAGACAATCGCGCGCCGCGATGTCGCCATCGACCGCAATCTCGTCCCATTTCTCGGCATGGCCGACATAATTGATCGGCACGTCGTAGTGCTGGCTCCAGAAGAAGGGAACCGCCTCGAACGCCTCGCCCTGCCCCAGCATGTTGCGCGCGGCGGTCTGCCCCTGACGTTCCGCGACCACCCAGTGCTCGACCCGGATGTTTTCACCCGAATGCGGGTCTGGCCAACGCGCGATATCGCCCGCGGCATAGACGCCTCCGACACTGGTCTCGAGATGGGCGTTGACGACGACGCCGCGGTCGAGCTTGAGGCCGGCCTGCTCGGCAAGCGCCAGGCGCGGACGCACCCCGACACCGACCACGACGAGGTCGGCCTCAAGCGATCCGCCGCTCTTGAGCGTGGCGCGGACGCCGTCGATCGCAGCGACGGTATCGCCGAGATGGAAGATGACACCATGTTGTTCATGCAGCTTGCGGACGAAGTCTCCCATGTCGGCCCCGAGGATGCGTTCCATCGGCCGCCTCTCCGGCGCCACCACATGGACCTCGATGCCGCGGGCGCGCAAGGCTGCCGCGGCTTCCAGGCCGATGAAGCTCGCGCCGATCACGATCGCGCGCTTGGCGCCCTTGGCGTTGTCGATGATGGCGCGGCAATCGGCGAGCGAGCGCAGCGTGTGGACGTGCGGCTGGTCGGCGCCCGGGATCGGCAGCCGCACCGGCTCGGCGCCAGTTGCGAGCAGAAGACGGTCATAGGCAACGCTCGCCCCGTCGGCGAGAACGACATGGCGCGCCTTGGTGTCAATCGCGGCGACACCGCTTCCGAGCCGAAGCTCGATATTGGCATCAGTGTAAAAATTGTCGGGACGCAGCGGCAGCCAGTCCTCTGGCGCGCTGCCGGCAAGGTAATCCTTCGACAAATTGGGCCGATCGACCGGCGGCGCGGCATCGTCGCTCAACATCACGACCTCGCCGCGAAACCCCTCGCGCCGCAACATCTCGGCTGCGGCAAAGCCCGCCGCCCCGCCGCCGACGATCACGATCCTGCCGGGCGCATCAATGGGGTCTTTGCCGCGCGTGACCGGTTGCTCGCGCTTTTGCCGGACGAAGATGCGATCGCCCTCGCGATCCACCTGCCATACCCCGAGCGCACTGAGTGCCGGGGCGCGGGTCGCCTCACCGTTGCGCAGATCGAAGCAGGCGTGATGCCAGGGGCAGCGAATGCTGGTCCCGACGACAAGCCCTTCCGCGAGCGGGCCGTGGTAATGGCTGCAATGCGCGTCGATGGCGTAGAGCGCAGCGCCGGCGCGGACCAGCAGGACATCCTGATCGCCGACGTGGCCCAGCAGGGTTTCGCCGGCGAAATCCAGTGCAACACCCTGGGTGAAATCGGGGCCGGCCGGCGGGGTTTGTGGTTCTGCCATCGCTGCTCCCTCCGTTGCCTGTTTTCGAGACACCGTCTCGAATTATTCTTGAATTATTTCTCGGATTATTTGTTCCCGCCGCCGACAAACGCGCTTTCGATCGTATCGCCGATCGGCTGCCAGGTGCCGCCGTCGAATTGCACCAGCCGCATCTGCTCGATCGGCCGAAAATCGTCCGGGCCGGTATTGATCGCAATGCCCGGCAGCAGGATCGAGCTGCGAAAATCCTTCAGCGCCGCTGCCTGCCGCATCACGTTCTCTCGCGAGAGATCATCGCCGCATTGCGTCAACACCTGGACCAGTGTTTCGGCCGCGGCATAGCCAAACAGCGCGTTGCCATCCTCCTTGTTGCCGTCGGGATAGTACTTTTCCATGAAAGACGACCAGTCTTTCATGCCGGAATCGTCCCTCCAGGCCGGATCGCCGGCGTTCTTCAGGAAGGAGGTCGAGATCACCCCGACCGAGTTTTCCAGACCCGCGGGCCGCAACGCGCTGGCGATGGAAGCAGACGTGTTATCGAGAAGAAAGACCGGATGCCAATTGAGTTCCGACATCCGCCGGATCGCGAGCGCGGCGATGGCCGGTGCGCCGTCAAACAGCAGGATCTCCGCGCCCGACGCCTTGAGCAGGTCGATCTGGGTATCGAGCGACTTGTCGGAAACATCGAACGAAATGTCGGAAACGATCATCCGCGCCCAGTCGCCGAGCCCTTCCTGCAATCCGCGGAACAGGTCGCGTCCGAACTGGTCGTTCTGCCAGAGCACCGCGATCTTGCGCTCCGGATAGGACGCCTGGATGTAGTTGGCATAAATCCGCCCCTCGGCGCGGAACGCCGGTTGCCAACCCATGGTCCAGGGAAATTGTTTCGGATTGCTCCATTCCTCGTCGCCGGAGGCGAGGAAGAGTTGCGGGATCCTTCTCTGGTTCAGATAAGGACGTGCGGCCAGATTGCCCGGCGTCCCGAACGATCCGAATATCAACAACACGTTGTCCGCTTCGACCAGCTTCCGGGTCTCCTCCAATGCGGTCGTCGGATCGGAGCTATCGTCATAGGAAATGAACCTGATCTTGCGGCCGTTGATGCCGCCGCGCTCGTTGATCATGTCGAAATAGGCCGCTTCCGTCCTGCCGATGGTTGAAAACGCGGCCAACGGGCCGGTGTACGGCATGATGTTCCCGATACGGATTTCGGTGTCGGTGATGGCGGCGGCTAGCGCCTCCTGAGCTTTCTCCGTGCCGGAGAAGTAAGCCGGCATCAGAACGAGCAGCAATAGAAGGATATTCTTCGCCAACCTTCGCATCGATCGACCTCACCCACAGCACCGGCAAGCCCAAGCTGGCTTGCCGTGACCGGTTGTCGTGAGAAGCTCGTCTTAAATCTAGCGCTTTTTGCGGTCGACCGGCATGCTTAGTTAAGAAGATACGCGGGAGACCGCCAGGGTTCCGCAGCTGGGTTTTTCATGCGCGCGCTCCATGATGATAGCCGGCCCACATCGTGGCCGGGCCGCGCTTGGCAATCGCGGCTGCCTTGACGCCGGCCGTTCTCAATTGCCGCGGGTCAGGATATGTCTGGCACCGACGGCTTGAATGATGGCGCCGGATACATCGTCGATATGTCGCTCGGCGAGGTCGGCGCGCCACCTCAACCCCACGGTCCTGATCAGGTCGAGGTCGCGGACTGCAAGGACGCTGACGTCCGATGTCGCGAGACTCAGCGGCGCAACCGCTAAACCCACCCCTTGCGCGACGAGCTGCATGGCAACGTCGTCGCGTTCCGCCCGCGCCGCCCGAGGCAGCGCCAGTCCCAATGCGCGCAGCGTTCCCGGCCTCAGCTCGCAGGACAACCGCGACACGATGGATTCGTCCTTTAGCTGGCCCAGGGTGACGTTTCGCTTTCTACCTTGGGCAAATCTGTGATCGAGTGATGCGAATACCGCGAACGGCTCCTGCCAGAGCACGCGCGTGTTGCGTGCCCCCGCCTCCACCGACGTCCAGGCCATATCAAGATGGCGCTGCCGCAGCAGTTCGGCTACTCGGCTGCAACGGCCCTCCCGGATTTGAACGCTCAGTCCACTGCGCGTAAGCGCCGCCACGGCGGCGCCGATATCTCGCGCCGCCAGCGTGCTCATGACTCCGACGCGAAGCGCCGGCTTCCTTTCCGCGACATGATCGGCTCGCGCGTCCTCGCAGCGGCGGAGAATGTCTATCGCTTGATCATAGAACCGCACGGCTCTCGCCGTGGGGGCAATGCGGCGTGCTCCTCCGGGACGTTCGAACAGCGGCTGGCCGAGCGACCGCTCCAGGCCTTTCAATCCTGCCGAAACCGAAGGTTGCGCGATATGCAGCCGATCGGCCGCCTGACCCACGCCGCCTTCCTCGAATATGGCGACGAAAATTCGAAGCTGCTGCAACTTGAAGCTCATATCCGCCCTTCGATCAGCAACGATCTCAACATAGAGATAATCTATAATAACAGTGATCCAGATTATATTATACTTTGTTGGCGATAGAACTATTTTCATGCGGCGGCGGCCGCTCGTCGCGGGCCGCAATCGTTCCCGTCACAGATCGAGATCGCCATGAACTATCAAAATATTCTGACTGAGACCGCCGGCAATGTCGGCCTGATCAGGTTCAACCGGCCGCAGGTCCGTAACGCATTGTCGCGGGCAACGATCGCGGAACTGAGCAGGGCGGTGAAGGCCTTTGAAGACGATCCGCGCATCGGCGCGCTGGTGCTCACCGGCGACGACAAGGCATTCGCGGCCGGCGCCGACATCGGCGAAATGGCGAAACTCAAATCCTTTGCCGAAGTCTTCGCCATCGAGTTCAGCGGCGCCGAGTGGCTCGAAATCTCCCGATGCCGCAAGCCGGTCATTGCCGCTGTCGCCGGCTATGCGCTCGGCGGCGGCTGCGAGCTCGCGATGATGTGCGACTTCATCCTGGCCGCGCCGAACGCGAAATTCGGCCAGCTCGAAATCACCGTCGGCGTCACGCCGGGCACCGGCGGGACACAGCGGCTGACGCGCGTGGTCGGCAAGTCGAAAGCCATGGAAATGTGCCTGACCGGGCGCATGATGGACGCTGACGAAGCGGAGCGATCGGGCCTCGTCAGCCGCATCGTCGAGGCCCCGCAGCTGGTCGATGAAGCGATCAAGACGGCGGCAAGGGCCGCCGGCATGTCGCGGCCGGTCAGCATGATGATCAAGGAATGCATCAATCGCGCCTACGAGACGCCGCTCGCGGAGGGGTTGTTGATGGAGCGGCGGGCGTTTCATGCCTGCTTCTCGCTCGAGGACCAGAAGGAAGGCATGACGGCCTTCGTGGAAAAACGTCCGCCCCGTTTCGTGAACAGGTGAAGCGCCGAGGCAGGGCCTGCGCGCGCCGGCAATCGCCGCTGGAGTTGCGGGTTACGCCCTAAACGTCCACCGCGTTTCGCGTGATCACGTTGCGGTAGAAGGCGACGCTGAGCTTCGGCGTGCGAGCCAGCGTGTCGAAGTCCACGCGATACAGCCCGAAGCGTTTATCGAAGCCGTAGATCCACTCGAAATTGTCCATCAGGCTCCACAGGAAATAGCCGCGTACCGGCACGCCCTCGGCGGTGGCGCGCTGCAACTGCGTCAGATAGTTGCGCAGGTACATGATGCGATCGAGGTCGTAGACATTGCCGTCGGGCGCAACCTTGTCGTCGGCGGAAGCGCCGTTCTCGCTGATATAGATCGTGTCGAGATTCCAAAGCTTGGCCGAAAGTCGCGGCACCCAGTACGCCGTCTCCGGGCCGATCCGGAGCCAGTCGGAATTCATGCGCGGGAACGAGGAGGGAAACGGCAGCACGCGGAACCCCGGCGCCTTGTCGGTGGCGACCACGTAAAACTGCGGCGCATAGATGTTCAGGCCCACGAAATCGATCGGGGAAGAGATGATCTTCAACTCGCCGGCGGTGTATTTCGGCGCGTCCTTGCCGGCATATTTCAGGAAGCCTTCGGTATATTCGCCGGTCAGGATGACGTTCAACAGCCCGGCGTTCAATTCGCGCGTCGCGATCTCGGTCGCGCGAATGTTCTCGGGCGTATCGATGGCCGGCAGGCAGGCCGCGATGTTCTCGGCGAGGCCTATTTTGGTGCCGGCGCGCGCCTTGGCGCGGATCGCCTGCACCGCAAGCCCGTGTCCCAGCACGACGTTGTGACGTGTCTGGTTGAGCGCCGGCGCCGCCAGCAAGAGACCGGGGGCGTCGATGCCCCAGCCGTAACCGAAATTCAGGAATCGCCCGGCTTCGTTGAGCGTGAAGAACGACTTGACACGATCGCTCAAGCGTTCGGCCACATAGCCGGCGTAATCCGCGAACGCCTTGGACGTTTCGCTGGACTGCCATCCGCCGACGCGGTCCTGCAGCGGCTGCGGCAGGTCCCAGTGATAGAGCGTCGCGAACGGCTCGATGCCGTTCGCCAGAAGCTCGTCGAGGAGGCGATTGTAGAAGTCGAGGCCTTTGGGGTTCGCCGCTCCGGTGCCGTCCGGAAACACCCGAGGCCACGCGATCGAAAACCGGTAGGCCTTGACCCCCAGCTCCTTGATCAGCCGCACGTCTTCCTTGTAGCGATGATAGTGATCGTTGGCGCGGTCCGCATTGGTGCCATCCCTGATCTTGCCCGGCGTGTGGCTAAAAGTGTCCCAGATCGACTGGCCCCGGCCGTCTTCCTTCACCGCGCCTTCGATCTGATAGGCGGACGTGGCCGTCCCCCATATGAAGCCGTTCGGGAAACCGGCGGAGGCACGCTTGTCGGATGCCGGCTTGGTTGCGCTGTCCTGCGATTTCGCGGGCGCGGCCATCCCAAGGGCGGAGAAACCGGCGAGCCTTGCAAATTGCCGACGCGAGAATTTTCCGAACATCGATTTCTCCCGTCAGGTTCGCGTTTGGAGGGTCTGGACCGCTACAATGACTAGTATCCGTCAATTTGATAAGCGGAAATCCTGTCAATTTGGAATTCGACCATGTTGGGCGATTGACCGTCGACGAAACCGACACCCTGGAAATTCTTGGCGCCCATGGCCAGGTTCACGATCATGTACATCGGATCGTCGAAGCCCATCGGGACGCTGATATCGGAGACCGGCCTGCGGTCGATGAAATAGATGATGCGATCCTTGAGCCATAACACGCCGTAGTCGTGAAAAGCGATCACCGCGTCCGGTTGCGCGAAGTCGAAACCGCAGGATACCACGCGACCGGTCTGCGGAGGCTGCCGCCAATGTGTCGTCATCACGAGGTCGCCGGGCCGCTGACCGCGGCCCTCCAGCACATCGATCTCCGGAGGCCAGCCGCCGTCGTCGGCCAGCATCCAGAAAGCCGGCCACACGCCGGTGCCGACCGGGATCTTTGAACGGATCTCGAAATATCCGTACTTCTGGGAGAAGGCGCCCTGGGTCGTCAGAATGCCCGAGGTGTATTCATTGTTGAACAGCACCTGCTTCAACTCTGGCGGCGTGCGACTGGCAACGATCGAGAGCACGCCATCACGAATTTTGAAGGGGTCGAGCCCGAGCGGAGCGGTTGAGCGTCCGCGATAAAGCGGATCGACATAGATCTGCTGCTCGCCGTTCCAGGCGTCCTTCCGCTTGAGGTCGGAGCCATCGCCGCCCCAGTAGTGCGCTGCCGGCCACGCAGCGCCTCCCGAATAGTGAGGCACCCACCTCCGTCGCGCCAGCGGATGCTCGTCGAAATCGTCATTGAAGGTCCTGTGCAGGGACAGGAAGCTCGATGACATCGGATCCAGATTTTCAATGCGACGACATTCGACAGGCGCGGGATCCGTCGTGACCTGCAGCGAAATCTTTGGCGTCGCGGTCTTGAGACCCTCTTGCGCAAAGGCCGGCGCGAGCGCCGCGGCACAACAAATGATGGCCAGAACTCTCGGCATCAATTCGTCACCCTCGGTTGGCAGCAAGAAAGTAACTGGCCGCCTCGGGGTTGCAACCAATTATTTTAGCTCACGCCGGTGTTTCATCTTTCGTGTTGGCCAGCCCTCATTCTTGTCGTGCCCCAAACGATAGCCCTAGGCTATCGTCCAAGGGGAACGCTCCGCGACGCGAATGACCCTAAACGGAAGTGATCGCGTTCTATGCTAGGCAGACCTGTACGTTCGCAGGAGTGGAGGCTTCAATGAAGTGCTTACGGATTTACTCCACAGCGGATGGCGAGTCGCACTTTGATGAAGTCGATATTCCGACAAACTCGCTGCAGGTTCATCCCAACGTCGCGGTTTTCGAAGTGTCGGCAAGATATGCGACGACACACATCAGCTTCACGCGCATTCCGGCGGGCGCACGACAGGTCGATTGGCACACTGTTCCAGGGCGCGTGCTCACAGTAAGGCTTGATGGATCGGCCGAATACCAGACCAGTGACGGAGACCAAAGGCACGTCCCGGCCGGTAGCTTCATTTTGTTCGAGGATACTCATGGCAAAGGACACAAAACGGAACATTCACCCGAAGAGCAGACAGTCATCTGGATCAATCTTCCGCGCGGCCTCGATCAGCCTTGACGATAAATTGCTCTGATCGGTTCGGCAATTCGCCCTTTTCGGACGTGAGGCAATGTCCGATTAGATCCCGCAAAGTGTCGGATAGCGGACATCGCTCAAGCCGCGCTTATGAATCTCGATTATGAGTACACCGCCTAGATCAAGTCGATCGCGCGCCGTCACGTGCCGGGCATTGCATTCAATCAGAATTTGCGGCTGATGTGCCGCAGCCACGCACCTGATTCATGAAAGAGGGCGCCGGCTCGGCGGGCGCCCTCGACATTCGCGGGATGCGAGCCGCGCTATGGCAGGTTCGGCACGCCCAAATTGACGATGGACGGCCTCGACGGATTGAGGCTCTGGTCCCAGAACGCGCACTGGTGGACCGTTGCCAGATCGGTGGGGTCGCTTGCGGTCTCATGGGTGGGCGTCGGCGGCACGAACGATATGAGGTCGTCGAGGCCCGACACGTATTGCGGCCAGACCACCGGGGTGTCGCCCCGGTTTGGATTGCCGGTAGCGGCAAAGGTCGTCCAATATAGGACCATCTGATGGGCGAGTTGCTGCTGATTGGCCGTCAACGGCGTCTGCGCGAGGTTGAGCCCGACCCCTGACGGATTGGAGACCGGGAACAGATACTGGATCTCCGACGTGTGATCCGAACCGTAGGGATAGTTGGTGCCGTCGTGCAGGGTAGTCGGCGACAGGAAGTTGTCGGGTGCCTGCTCGTCGTTGAACTCGTAGGCGAACACCGGCACGAACTGCGACGCGCTCTTGTCGATCGTGTGGGCATTGCAAGCGAAAATAGCGTCGGTCGCCGCGGCCGCCAGCGCAATGTTCGCGCTCAGCGGCGTATTGCCCGAGGGATACAGCGTGATGACGCCGGGCAATCGGTCCGGCGACACGATGGTCGCCAGCAGGACCTGAAGCGCCGCCGAATAGGGCGTTGTCCCCGGGGCGGTCACGGCTTGGGCGTCGGGCACCACGTTGTCCTGGAACCCGAACACCAGCGGGATGAACAATCGGAATTCGTTGTGATTGGATCCGTTGATCAGGGGTACGCGGGCGAAGTGCCCCGCCGCGATGGCGTCGACGAGGGACTCCGGAAGCACCTTGCCGTCGATGACGGGCGAGGCGACGGTGCCCTCGAACGTGAGGCTCTGGCACGAGTTCTGGCTCGCACAGGGCCCCAGGATCTTGTCGACCGGCACCGCGCGCAGGCAGGCGGCGGTCTGCGCGTCGGCCTGGTTGGGATCGGCGCATCCTTCCGCGATAGCGAATTCGGTGCCCTTCTTTTCCGAGTCGGCCTGGGTCGGTTGCCGCATCTGATAGCCGCCGCTCTCGATGATGGCGCGATGGAACAGTCCACTGGCCAGCGGCGACACCATGTTGACGAGCGTGCTCGATCCCCCGGCCGACTCGCCGAAGATCGTCACCTTGTTCGGATCGCCCCCGAACGCCGCGATGTTGCGCTTGACCCATTGCATCGCGAATTGCTGGTCCAAAATCCCGTAGTTGCCCGAGATCTTGTCCGGCGATTCGGCGGTCAATGCCGGATGCGCCATGAAACCCAAGGCGCCGAGGCGATAGTTGATGGTGACGACGACGACACCCTGTTGCACCAGCTGCGATGCATTGTATTCGTCGCTTTCGCCCAAGAACAACGCCCCGCCATGGATCCAGAACATGACCGCGTGGTCCTGGCTGTTGTCGTTGGGCGCGAATACGTTGAGGAACAGGCAATCCTCGTTCAAGGTGCCGTTGCCGAATTGCGTCAGCGGTTGGGCACAGTGGCCGCCGAACCGGGTTGCATCGACGGTCCCCGACGGGCGTTGGGGAGCCTGCGGCGGCCGCCAGCGCAGGGCTCCGACCGGAGGGGCGGCATACCGAATACCAAGAAACTGGCGCATGGTGCGGGTCGAATTCAGCGCACCCTGAAACGTGCCGTCGGTGGCCGTCACCAGAGTTGGACCGCTGGCCTGGGCAACCGGGCTCGTCACCAGCGCGCAGAGCGCCGCAATTCCGGCCAAAGCTTCGCGCGCTCGAGAGAGTGCGGCACGATATGCGGGCGGACGTATCTTTCGTTCGCTTGTCATCGGGTTTCCTCCGGCAATTTGGAACGGACAATCACGCTCAACCTCGACGGGCCTCAGCCACCTCGACCCGCGCACGCGGGCGAGCTTGCGCGGGCCCACACTGGGTCCGCACTGGCGCGGCAGCGGCCTGTGGTAGGAGGGAATCAGGTTACAAAACCTGACCAGAACGCCGAGAGCCGGGAATGGTTCCTGTCGTGTCGCAATCGCGGCGATCATGTGCTCTTCGCCCGCAGCCAAATACAAAATGGCCGCAATCGTATGGAACTCTGGCGCGGGTAAGGCGTTGCTCCGCGTCAGGAGGGCGTTGCCGCCATGGCATCGGGCTCTCGTGGGGTGCAGGACACGGTTGTCACCGACCGCGGGTTGCGGTTATCTGCAGGGGTGCGGGCGTTGAGTTACCAAGCCGAAATCAGCCGTACGTCGCCGACAGCGATCCTGATGGTGATGGATCAGTCGACGTCGATGAATCATCGCTTGAACAGCGGACAGAGCAAGGCCGCCTTCCTGGCGGATGTGCTCAACAAGACCCTCTATACCATCATCACCAATTGCTCCAAGTCCGACGGCGTGCGCGACTACTTTCACGTCGGCGTGGTCGCCTACGGCAAAGAGGAGGCCGGCAACGGCTTTCAAGGCGCATTGGGCGATGAGCCGTTGCATGTCATCTCCCGCCTCGCGGAAGCGCCGCTCCGGGTCGAGACCCGCACCAAAAAGGTCGCCGGGCCTAACGGCGATGTCCTGGAGCAGTCGGTGCGATTTCCCATTTGGTTCGAGCCGCAAAGTCAGGGCAAGACAACGATGTGCGCGGGTCTCAACGCGGCGGTCAAGATTCTCGACCAGTGGTGCGCCGAGCATCCGTCGGCATTTCCGCCAACGGTCCTGCACGTGACCGACGGCCACCCCTCCGACGGCAATCCGGAGCCTGCGGCTGACCGGCTCAAGAGTCTTGCGACCAGCGACGGCGGCTGTCTGTTGTTCAACCTCCACGTCGACGCGGGCGAAGGCGAGCCGCTGATTTTTCCGAATGACGAGCGAGCCATCAAGGATCGCTTCGGCAAGGCGTTGTTCCGCATGTCGAGCCTGCTCCCGCCGCATGCCTTGGAGGCGGCGGCGCGCAAGGGCTATGACGTTCGCCCCGGCGCGCGCGGATTTGTCTTCAACGCCGGGATCGAAACAATCGCCGATTTTTTTGATATCGGCACGCGTCCGGCCATCTCGGCCGATCGCTGACCAACCAGATCGAGGGGAAAAGCAATGGCGTACGAGGCCGAGATCAGTCGGGAGAATCCCACCTGCATTTTATTCGTCATCGATCAATCAGGATCCATGGACGAGATTACCGAGGCGGGCCGCTCGAAGGCCGCCTTCGTCGCCGACGTGCTGAACAAGACGCTCTACACGCTGATCACGACCTGCTCGAAGTCCGATGGTGTGCGCAACTATTTTGACGTAGGCGTGATCGCCTACGCCGGATCGCAGGTCGGAAGCGGGTTCGGCGGCGCCTTATCCGGGGACATCGTGCATCCGATCCACGCGATCAGCGAGAATACGCTGCGCGTCGAGGAGCGCAAGAAGAAGGTGGACGACGGCGCCGGCGGCATCGTCGAGCTGAAAACCAAGTTTCCAATCTGGTTCGACCCGAAAAGCCAGGGCGGCACGCCGATGCGCGCAGCGCTCCGCAAGACCATGGAGACGATGTTCGGCTGGTGCGAACAGCACCCCGGCTCTTATCCGCCGACCATTCTCCACGTCACCGATGGTCAATCGACCGATGGCACGCCGGAGGAAATGGCTGACGGGCTGAGGCAGATTTCGACGAAAGATGGCCCGGCGCTGCTGTTCAACCTGCACGTCAATACCGCTGCCGGGCAGGAGATCGTGTTCCCGACCTCTGAGTCCGACCTCAACGACGACTATTCGCGGATGCTGTTTCGCATGTCCAGTCCGCTGCCAGAACATCTCGCGAAGTTTGCCGGCGACAAGGGTTACACGATCGCAGATGGATCGCGCGGCTTCATCTTCAACGGCGATCCCCAATGCGTCGTCGACTTTTTCGAGATCGGCACCCGACCCAGGGTGGTCGCCGACCGGTGAGGCCCAGGGACTTACATTCGAAATCGCGCCTGCCCTTGGCGTTCAGCGTCCCCAAGCGCGAGGATCAGCACAACGAGGACAGCTTTCGCCGCTCGGCCAAGGGCGTCTACGCGCTGAGCGACGGTGCGTCGGTGTCCTTCGACTCGGCGTCGTGGGCGCGCATTCTGGTGCGCCGCTACACGCGCGATCCGGAGTTCACGCGCGAGTGGCTGTCGGCGGCGATCGCCGAGTTTCGCCAGCTGTACGACCGCGACAGCCTGCCGTGGATGCAGCAGGCATCCTTCGACAAAGGCAGCTTCGCCTCGCTGCTCGGCGTTCGGATGGCCGACCGAGGCAGGGCGATTCAGGTCCTGTCGGTCGGCGACAGTCTGGCGGTGCTCTGCGACGGCGATCGCATCAAGGCGACTTTTCCTCTCTCCACCGCAGCGGAGTTCACCAAGTCGCCGCAGCTGATCTGCACCAACCCGACGCATAATGCGTTCCTGGATAAAATGGACTTCGCCTACGACCTTGTCGCCGACTGGAGCTTCCGCGGGCTGGAGCAGCCGGCGCTGCTGTGCATGACCGACGCGCTCGGTCATTGGCTCTTGTCGCAGCGCGATCGCGATTCGTCCCCGATCAGTGTTCTGCGCCGGTTAAGGACGCCCGGCGCATTCGCCCGGTTCGTGCTGGAGGAGCGCGCGGCCGGTCGCATGAAGCGCGACGACACCACCTTGATCGCGTTGTGGTAGGTGGAAAATGTCATATCCGCAGATCGTCGAATATCATGAAGCGGTGCAACATCCCTCGCAAGCATTCACCGACCCGGAATTGAAGCAGGGCGCCGTTGCCGAAAACAATCTGGGCCTGCCGCTCGTGATGTCGGGAGGGTTTGCGCTGACCTACGCGGTCACCACCCCGCGGAGAAAGTGCGCGGTGCGTTGCTTTCACCGGGAGATTCCGGCGATCCAGCAGAAGTACGACGCGATTTCCAAGAACTTGCGCTCGCTCACCAACGGCTGTTTCGTCTATTTCGACTTCCAGCAGTCCGGGATCAGTGTCCGCCAGCAGACCTTTCCGATCGTGCGCATGGACTGGGTCGAGGGTGATACGCTGGGCATCTGGTTGGACAAGCACTTCGACGATCCACGCGCGCTCGAAAAGGCGCGCACCGATTTTGCCGCCATTGCGCGCTTTCTCGAGCTTAAGGGTATCGCCCACGGCGACATTCAGAACGGCAACGTGATGGTCGCCAATGGCGACATCAAGCTGATCGATTACGACGGCATGTTTGTCCCCGGCATGCGCCCGGGCAACGGCAGCGAGACCGGGCACAAGCATTTTCAGCATCCGGATCGGCGGGTTTCCGATTTCGGTCCCAGGATGGACCGTTTCAGCTTCATTGCGCTCGATCTCAGCCTGAAGGCCGTGATCGAGGACAAATCGCTATATTCGAAGTTCCGCGAGGGCGGCGAGACGATCATCTTCAAGGCGAACGATTTCGCCGATCCCGCGAACAGCGAGATCTTCCAGCGCCTGCTGGCGATGCCGAAGCTGAAGGAGCAGGCGCGCCGCTTTGCGGCGATCTGCGAAGCACCGCTGGCCGCAGTCCCGACGCTCGACGAATACCTCGCCGGGCGCAACATTCCGGCGGCGAAGACGCAGCTCAAGACACAGCCTTCGCCAACCGCAAGGCCACAGGCCGCCAACTACATCTCCGCCTACCCGGTCGTCGATGCGCTCAATTTCTCCGCCGCGATGCAGCGGGTCGGTGACCGGGTCGAGCTGATCGGACGGATCGTCGAAGTCGAGCCGGGGTCGAGGAAGAGTGGAAAAGGCCCGCCCAAGCGCTATGTCTTTATCAATTTTGGCTCGGGGCGAGGCAACATCGTCAAGATCTCGATCTGGTCCGAAGGGCTTGCCAAGCTGAAGGAGCAGCCGTCGACGGCTTGGATCGGACGCTGGGTGAGCGTCACCGGCCTGATCGATGTGCCGTATGAAAACAAGCGCTACGGACACAAGCACCTGAGCATCACCGTGCAGGACGACGGCCAGATTCAACAGCTCAGCGAAACGGAAGCCGGTTTGCGAATGGCAAGCATGTCGACCGCACCAACGCCCCGCGGTGTGACGCACGGCGCTGCATCCGGGAATCCAGCCGCCACGGCGCCGGTTGCCGCTGCAGCGAAGCCCAAGAGTCTGAAACCGAAGAGTCTGAAGCCCAAGAGTTCCCGGTCGCGCGGCGCGAGCACCGCTCGCAGCCACAAGCCCGCTGGCCGGAGCACGCCAGCTCCCGCCGCCACCACCGTTCAGCAAGGGACCCAACCGTCAACGGGCCTGTTGGCCTGGATTCGGCGGTGGATATGGTAATCGGGGCAGTCGGGCCTATCCTGGCGCAGCATGGCGCTCCCGGCTCCCTTTCCGCGCGTCGCCCGCGCCGAATGCATCGATTTCACTTCGCAGTGATGGTTCGACAGCCGCATCCGTGCTTTTCACCTAGCCGTCAATTCACCAAGGCGGCGGTTCTGAACGGGCGCCATCCAAGTTGACCAATGGCGCGAGTCTCAGTTGGTCCCGTTCCATCAAGGCTACTGACCTTTTGATCCGGATCATTGCACTCAGCAAGGATCGCTTGTTGATTAGAAACAAAGAGAAGGAGGGTATCATGGAAGAGCGAAACGCAGTCCCTGCTGTCTATGCGGAAAGTTTGGTGTTTGAATCAAACTTTGGTTCAGCGGAAGGTCTAACAATCGATTCTATGAACGAATCAAATGAGCAATTCAGCAGGTTGCTAGGTAGAGCTGCTCTCACTCTCTGGCCAGGCCTGCCAAGAGAGGTTCAGGAGCAACTATTCGAGATGGCAGTTCCTACCGACGATATTGTTCGCAACAGCTTGGCAGTGTTCCTTCATGAACATCATCCGCGAACTGCGCATCCCCCCAAACCGACAATGCTAGCTTGAGAAGACCGGCCGTCTTGGTACGGGCCGAATCGTACTTCTGCTCGTCAGGCCATTGTGGGGCGGCTGAATACGAACCCGAACCACCTCAGCGCTCGGAAGCATTGCCGTCGAGCATCGCCGCGCCACCGAGCACCGCTCGCAGCCACAAGCCCGCTGGCCTGCCAATGCCAGCTCTCGCCGCGACCACCGTTCAGCAAGGCACCCAATCGAGGCGCCTGTCGGCCTGGATTCGGCGGGTCTGGTAATCGGGGCCACTTGGCCTACCCTTACACATGCACCGCGCTGCGGACGCGGCCGGCGTTGCCGAACACGCGCAGATAACGCTCCGCTTCGGACGGGCTGCCGGTGGCTTTTTCCGGATTGTCCGAGAGTTTGACGGCGGGCCGGCCGTCGACCGACGTCACCTTGCAGACGATCGAGATCGGATCGAGGTTGCTCGAACCATCCGGCGCGCAACCGACAAAATCATTGGTCAGGTTGGTGCCCCAGCCAAAACTGATCCGCACCCGGCCGGCAAAATGCCGGTAGGTCTCCTCGATCGATCCGACGTCCATGCCATCGGAAAACACCAGCAGTTTTTCCTTAGGATCTCGGCCCTTGTCCTTCCACCATCTGATGATTTCTTCGCCGGCCGCGATCGGCGGCGCGCTGTCGGGGCGAAAGCCGGTCCAGTCCGCCACCCATTCCGGGGCGTCGCGCAGGAACGATTTGGTGCCGAAGGCGTCGGGAAGCGCGATCAGAAGATTTCCGCCGTAGGTGTGGCGCCATTGATCGAGGATGCGATACGGCGCCCAGCGTAATTCATCATCGTCATTGGCGAGCGCGGCCGCCACCATCGGCAATTCATGGGCGTTGGTGCCAATCGCCTCCAGATCATTGTCCATTGCGAGCAAGACGTTGGAGGTGCCTGTGAAGGACGCGCCTAAGCCTTCCTTGACGGCTTCCACGCACCAGCGCTGCCACAAAAAGCCGTGACGCCGACGCGTTCCGAAATCGGAGAGACGCAAGTCTTCCAATTTGCGCAAGCGCTCGACCTTGGCCCAAAGTTTGGCCTTGGCGCGGGCGTAGAGCACGTCGAGGACAAACCGGCCCTGTCCCTTCATCACCTGGCGCGATCGCAGCTCATTGAGAATCGCGAGCGCCGGAATCTCCCACATCGTGGTGTGGGTCCATGGCCCATGAAAATGCAGTTCATACTGGCCGTCGACCTTGCGAAGCTCGTATTCGGGAAGGCGGAAGGTGGCGAGCCAGTTGATGAAGTCAGGCGAAAACATCTGGGTCTTGCCGTAGAAGGTGTTGCCGGCGAGCCAGATCAGCTCCTTCTTGCTGAACCGGATGGTGCGGGCGTGATCGAGCTGGGCGCGCAGCTCGCCCTCGTCGATCACTTCGGCAAGACGCACGTGCCGGCTGCGATTGATGACCGAGAAGGTGACGCGCTGGTCCGGATAAAATTCCCGGATCATTTGCATCATCAAGAGCTTGTAGAAGTCTGTATCGAGCAGGCTGCGCACGATCGGGTCGAGCCGAAAGCCATGATTGTAGGTGCGGTTTGCGATGTCCGTGACGGTCATGCGCGAAGCCTATCCCGAGGCAGGCTACCCAACCAGTGGGTTTCGATGCTCGCAGGAGGCAGGATTGGGGCATTCTCAAGGTCGACAAGCAGCCGGCAAGCGCCAGCGACCGGCCGAGAATGGCAGGGCGCGCGAACGGTTGATGCAGACAGAATCGCGGTCGCGGCGGCAGGCCATCAACTCCGTTCCCGTTCAAAGAGCGTTGACCATGATTTCATTTGCCGCGCGAGCTCGCTTTCTCACGGTGCTTTAAGGAGATATTTACTTTGCTTTCTAACGGCGTGCTCAGTGCCGACAGTCAATGTTCCCTCAAGAACCTTCCTGAGGGGCAAAGCGGTGGCCAATCCAATCACAGAAGCTCGGATGTTCGCGGCGTTAAGCGCGACCAACGAAGCTATTCTGCGCACCGAGGCCGAGTCGGGACTTTTCCAGCGCGTCTGCGACGCCGCCGTCAAGGAAGGTGGCTTCAAGAGTGCCGGCGCCCTGCTCCCGGCAGACGACGGCTGGCTCCGCGTCGCCGCGGTCAGCGGTTACGACGGCAAGGCATCGCTCCGCGAGCTGAAAATCTCCGTCGACCCCGATTCGGATCGCGGCCGCGGGCTCGCCGGCACCGCATTCCGCACCGGCCGCTCCTGCATATCGAATGATTATCAGAATGATCCGCGCTTCCTTCCCTGGCGAAGCGACGGATCGACAGAGGGGATCGGTGCCCTGGCTGCCGTTCCTATCCTCAAAGACGACGTGAGCATCGGCCTCTTCCTGTTCCTCCTGACGGACGCCGACACGCTCAATGATGAGATCGTTGGCCTTTTGGAACGCATGGTCCGAAACGTCTCGTTCGCGCTGGCGAATTTCGAGCGCGAGAAGCAGCGCAAGCAGACCGAGCGCGCGAACCGCCGCATCTCCGACATGTTCGCGGCGCTGAGCGCGGTCAATTCAGCGATCCTGCAAGCCCGCAGCGTGGATGAGATGTTTCGGCAGGTCTGTGAATCCGTGACCAAGGGACGAAGGTCGCTCGGCGCCGCCGCGATCTTTCTGAAGGAGCAAAACTCGCCGCTGCTGAAGGCGGTTGCGGCCGCCGGTGAAGTGGTGGAGCAAATCAAGAAAATGCGCCTGTCGATTGACCCGGCGGACCCCGATGGCCAAGGCCTCCACGGGCCTGCCTTTCGCGACCAGACGCTGGAGATCAGCTATCACACGGCCGTCGATCCGCGGACCCGGCGGTGGGTCGATCCGAATTCCATGCCTCATGGCTGCGCCGCTCTGCCGCTGACCTGCAACGGCCAATCGGTCGGCATCCTGTTCTTCTTCTGGGGCGGCATCGCCGGACGGGAAGATGACGGCATCAATCAATTGATGCGCGATATCGCGAAGAACATCTCGTTCGGGCTGGAGATGTTCGACCGCGAAGAACAGAAGGAACGCGTCTCGCACATGTTCGCCGCGCTGAGCGCGACCAATGAAGCGATCATGCGCGCCACCAGCCGCGACGAACTCTACGAGATGGTCTGCGAGGCAGCCGTCAACGGCGCAAAGTTCACGTCGACTACGATATTGCTGGCCGAGCCGGAGGCAAAATTTTTCAAGATCGCGGCCACGGCCGGACCAAATGCCGACATCATGAAGTCCCTAAAGTATTCGCCGCACAGCGGCATGCAAGGCGACGGATTGGCCGGGGCCGCCTATCGCAGCGGCGAGCCCACGATCAGCAATGACCTTGCCAGCGACAACTTCGCCAATTGGGATGCCACCAATCCACGCCGTTCGAAATCGGCCGCGGCGCTTCCACTGTTCAGCGGAGAACGTGTCGTAGGCGTTCTTCTGTTCCTGGCGGCCGAAAAGGGAACCTTCACGCCCGATCTCGTCGAGCTTCTGCGGCGGCTTTCGCAAAACGTCTCGTTTGGCCTTGAGAACCTCGATCGCGCGGAGGAGAAGGCCAGCACGGAAGCCCAAAAGGAGCGTCTGACCCGGATGTTCGCGGCGCTCAGCGCGACCAACGAAGCGATCATGCGGGCCAAGAGCCGGAACGAGCTGTTTCAGCTGGTTTGCAAGGCGGTGGTCGACGGCGCGAAATTCACATCGACCACGATCGCGCTGGCCCGGCCCGATGACGAGTTTCTCGAGATCGCGGCAACGACGGGTCCGATGGCGGATTACATCAGGACGCTGCGATTTTCGATCTCGGCCGACAGGCCCGAGGGTCGGGGCCTGACCGGCACCGCCTATCGTTCGGGTCAACCCTCGGTCAGCAACGACTTTCAGGCCGATTCCCGCACCGACCACTGGCACGGCAAGACTGAAACAAGATCGGGCGCGGGATTACCGCTCTTGATCGGCGGCAAACCCGTCGGCGTATTTTTGTTTCTCTCCAGTGAACGCGGCACCTTTACGCCGGAGTTTGTCGAACTCTTGAGGCGGCTTGCGGAAAACGTCTCGTTCGCGCTCGACAGTTTCGATCGCGTCGACGAAAAAAAGCAGGCCGACAAGCGCATTCAATATCTTGCCACCCACGACGGATTGACCGGCCTGCCGAACCGGGCGATGTTCGGTGAGCTCTTGAAGACATCGATCGCTGGTGCCGTGCGCTACAAGCGGCAATTTGCCGTCCTCTTCATCGACCTCGATCGGTTCAAGGTCATCAACGACTCGCTCGGGCATGTCGCAGGCGATAAGTTGCTTGCCGAAGCCGGCAACCGGCTGCGCTCGACGTTGCGCGCCAGCGACGTGGTCGCGCGGCTTGGCGGCGATGAGTTCGTCGTCATCCTCAATGAAGTCAAGGAGGTTCGTCAGGTCGCGACCGTCGCGCGCAGCTTGCTGGCGGCCCTGAGCCGGCCACTGGTGCTGTCCGGTCATGAGTGCCGGACGACGGCCAGTATCGGGATCGCCATGTTCCCGGAAGACGGCATCGACGAGCATACCCTGACGAAGAACGCCGACATGGCGATGTATCTTGCCAAGGAGGACGGAAAGAACGACTTCCGCTTCTTCACCAAGGAGACCAGAACTCAATCGGTCGAGCGGCTCACGCTCGAAATACAGCTGCGCAAGGCCCTCGAACTCGATCAGTTCAAGGTTCATTACCAGCCCAAGGTCGATGTCGTGACCGGACACGTCACCGGTGTCGAGGCCCTGTTGCGTTGGTTCAACCCCGAGCTCGGCTCGCTTCCGCCGATGAAATTCATCCCGCTCGCGGAAGAGATCGGTTTGATCGTGCCGATCGGCCGCTGGATCCTGCAGACGGCGTGCGCTCAAAACATGGCCTGGCAGCGCCAGGGCCTCCCGCCAATCTCCATGGCGGTCAATCTGTCCCCGCGCCAGTTTTCGGACGAGCACCTGCTGCGTGATATCGACGATGCGCTTGCGGCGAGCGGAATGCCGGCGAACCTTCTGCAACTCGAAATCACCGAGAGTTTGGTGATGTCGAATGTCGATCGGGCGATGAGGCTTCTTGGTGCGATCCAGAGCCGCGGCATCCGGCTTGCCATCGATGACTTCGGAACCGGCTACTCGTCGATGTCTCTCATGAAGCAATTCCCGATCGATACCATCAAGATCGATCGCTCTTTCGTTCGCAACCTGCCGAATGATTTTCAGGACAAGGCCATTGCGAAGGCCATCATCAGCATGGGTAAGGCGCTAGGCCTGACTGTCGTCGCCGAAGGCGTCGAAACTGCCGAGCAAGATCAATTCCTGCGGGATCAGGCGTGCGACGAAATCCAGGGCTTCCTGTTCAGCAAACCTGTGCCGCCAGAAAACATCCCTTCGCTGCTGCTGCCATCGGCGTCCTCGCCGCCGGTCCAACCCAGAAGTTCGCCGCCCCTGGCGATCGTCGACAAGACACGGCGGCAGCCGGTTCGGTAGCAGAAGCGCGGTCCGCCTTCGATCTCGCCTTGTGATCGCGCAGCATCGCCATGGCGCTGACGGAACGCGCCGCTCTAGCGGAGCAAAAGCACATCAGCGCGCGAGGCGACCTCACTCGCATGAAGCCGACCGGCCGCGGGGGGCGTTGGCCGCCCGCGGCCGGTCTCCAAGCTCAGCGATTGCTTGCTTCCCTATCGTCCCTATCGTCGTCATGATCTGGCTTCACGCACGCAAAGCTTGCGGCGCTGGTCGTGCTGCCAGTCCCCTTGTATTTCGCAAATTGTGGGAACGGACAAAGCGGTCGCTGGAACGCGATGCCCTGCTTCGGATCGTCATTCACGTATTTGGTGGCGACGATTTTATCGGGCGCATCCCGTTTTTCGACCCATTCATCGAGGGCCGTGAGAATGTCGTCCGCGGCATCGGCGGGGTTCGGCCCGTTGACCCCTTGACCGAACGCATTTGGACCGGGTCCGCCACCGCAGTGAGCCATCCCCGGGACCATGAAGAGACGATAGAAGTCCCCGGTGTCTTCGTGGCCGCCGATTTCTCGGGTCACGGCGTTAAAGTAATTGATGTCGTTCTCAGGTGAGATGGCGGTGTCACCCCAGCCTACATATTGGATCAACTTGCCGCCATGCGATTTGAAGGGACGAAGATTGGGATCGGTGGAATTCAAGATCGCTGCGGTCCTGACGTCCGCCTGGTGAGCGTTTTCAGCGATGCTAAAGGTGTCCGGGGTCCATCCAGAGTTCGGAAAGACGATGAACTGGAAAAAGTTGTCCCCGAACAATCCCTGCAATGCATGGGCCGGATTGCCGCTATCCGTCAGCCATGCCGGCCAGTTAGCCGGATTACTCGCTTCGTCGCCCCCCACACGATAGCCCGGGAAGATGCCAGGAGGCCCTGAAAAGATCTTCTTGACAGCCTCGACCTTGTCTTGTGTCAGCGACAGCTTTTCCGGGTTGAAGCGGCAGGCCGGCGGATTGTTCAGGAATTGATCCGTGCTCAGCCCACCGTCATGTCCGGCGCACTGTGCCAGCATGGCATTGCTTACGACGCCAAGGTCGGCTGGCGAAAGATCACCGCCGGAGGTTGCGGCAAGCGCCTTCTGGTTCCAGACGAACCCGGTAAACAGGTGGGTCCAATAATTCGCTGGAGATCCGGCCACGATCCCATCGAAGTCCTGCGGGAAGCGCTGCGCCTCCATCAAGGCTTCGCGGCCGCCATCGGAACACCCCATGAAGTAGGAGCGACGAGGGCCACTCGATTCGAATGCCATGATAATATCTTTGGCAACGTCGGTGGTCTCCTTGAGCGATCGATATCCGAAATCGACCACCTTCTGAGGATGGCCTACCGCCCAAGACGCGTCGACGCCACTGGCCTGATGGCCATCGTCGGTCGCCGCCGCGGCATAACCTCTGCGAAGCGGCTCGGCCATGCTGCCGTAGGAGATCGACCCACAGAAACCGCCGCAGCCCAGCTGAAGATACTTCAGGTTCCAGCCCGATTCCGGCACCCACACTTCGAAATTGATGTGCGAGTCGCTGGTTGGCGTCGTAAATCCCGCCACTCGGCAGAATTGCGGCAACCCCGCAATTGATTGGCCGGTCGGGGTGACAAACGTTCCAGCCGGAACAGTCTGCGCCGTCGTGATGGTCGTGTTCGGCCGATGGAAGCTGGTGCCCAGTTGAGAGCACGTTAAGGCGGCGGCCGGTGATGCCGCAAACCCAATCGCTGCGGCTGCGGCCGCGGCCAGCAAATATCTTGAGGCTTTTCGCCTGTCTCGTTCGTTAGTCTTCATCATACTACCTCCCTGTTGCCGAAGTTTTGCTACCCCGGTCATCGCAACCTTATGATGCAGCTGGAATTTCCTCCGTCACGCGGGCAGTGCCGCATTGTGTTTGTTTCGGCACTTGCATGCCCCCGTTCCGCCATACGATAAATCATTAATCCGTCAAAGACTGTCGCCGTTCGAACAATTGAATGCACGCGATGCGGTCGCTCGACGATTTACTGGCTGCGGGCAAATGGGCCGGCGCGCTTTCAGCCGAACAATTGCAGCGTGCGCGCACCGCGATCTTCGTCCGCGAACTTCAGCCCGGCAATTATGTGTGCCGCAAGGGCGATCCGTCCAACGTCTGGGTCGGCGTGATTGACGGACTGGTCAAGGCCGAAAACCTGTCCGACACCGGAAAGTCCGTGACCTTTGCGACCTTCCCCGCCAATTCCTGGTTCGGCGAAGGCTCGATACTCAAACGGGAGGCGCGCAAATACGATGTCATTGCGGTGCGTGACTCGCGCGTCGCGTTGATGCCGGCGGTCGCATTTTTCGGGCTGTTGGACACAAGCATTCCTTTCAACCGCTTCATCCTGACCCAGCTCAACGAACGCCTCGGGCAATTCATCGGCGCGTTCGAGCACGACCGCCTGGACGAGCCGGAAGCGCGCGTCGCCCACACCATCGCGGACATGCTGCATCCAGAACTCTATCCAAACCGGGAAGCTCGTATCGAAATCTCCAACGAAGAGCTTGGTCATCTCGTCGGTG
>JBATYU010000992.1:0-1731 GCA_049674245.1 Bradyrhizobium sp.
GGGGGCTTGGCGCTCGCGCGGCAGACGCGAGGCAATGCCGAACCCCGTCAGCCACACGCCGCCGCTTGCCGCGTCCACTAGGATATTTGCCGGCTTGATGTCTTTATGGATGAGGCCTCGGTCATGCACTCGGCGGAGTGCCCCCGCGAGAGGGATCGCGATGCGCAGGAAATGCGATATGTCCAGTGGTCGGCCAAACAATCGATCGATCGGCACACCGCCGGGATCCTCAAGCACCAGCGTCATGCGGTCGTTGTAGCGCGTCAGCGCGACGGGTCGCGCCGCCCCGTCAGCGTCAAGTTCTCCCTTGAGCGCATATTCGTGTTCAAGCCGCTCGACGCAACCGAGCGACGTTTCTTCCGCGGCGACAAGCAGGATCGGCGGCAACGCGTTGCCGGAGCCGCGGGAGAGAGCGATGTCTCCCTCCCTCACCGGCGAGAACACGTAACTCGAAAGCTCCTTCACGAGAACCTCCGCCAGGAGGACTAGCTTAGTGCATTGATTAGGTTACGTTTGCTTTTGCCCGTCAACCCAATACCAGGCGCTAAAAATGCGATCCTATCACGCTCGATGCCATATCATGGCTGGACGATGACGAGAACCATGCCGGCCTTTTGCTCACAAAGCCGAGCCGCTGTGTAGAGGAAGAATTGCAACTGACTTCCGAATGCTGAATTTGAGGTCCGTCCCAACGGCCTTGATGGAAAGTCTGCATCGGTAGACGTCGAAGCCCGCGCTGAAGCCCGAACTGAATGCACCCCGGCATTCCTTCGATGGCGTGCCATAATTCGGCACGAACCATGTCCGAGATTATTGGACACGCCCGCTGGCGCGACTGATCGCTCGGCGGAATGTGAGGACGTCTTCAACGATGATTCGACCGGCTGGGTGGGACCATCAGGTTGTCGTCGCCCCATCGGCAGAAGGGATGTCAGCGGCCCGCTTCGAGAAGAGGGACGCAAGCAGACCTCTCATTATTCGCGCGATTGATCTGGATCAATGCGACCGGATCGCGATCCGCATTGCCTACAAAAGGAAGAAAGCATACTCGCAAAGACCGAGGAGTGTCATCATGAGCGAAGAAACGAAAGCGGAGAAAACGCAAGTCCAAATTTTGCGTGATGTCTTTGAAGGCATGAAGGGTCGTCAGCCGAAGTCGGATGGGGAACTAAACGAATGGCTCGCCACTGACGAGGGCAAGCTGGCGACGATGTTCGAGCCCACGTTGATGTCACGTTGGGGCGAAACCGGCCATGCCTAAACGAGCGGCGATGCCAAGGACCAGTGAGGCTCTCTCATAACTGATCACGAACGAATTGGTCCCGTCCCTCAGGAGGGGCGTTGCGCAACGTCATCAACGCGGGGCGGGATGCGGTGGACGCTTTGGCGACGCTAGACGGGCGACGCCTAAAGCGGACGGCAAAGGCGTGTGGTCCTGAGATCCCGACGCTGGTGTCAAGTCTGCGATAAGGAGCGCAGGCGACGGTGGCAAAAGAGCCCGGTCACCGGGGAGAGCGCGTTATAAGCCGTAAACCATTGCGCAGGGAAGGCCGGGTGTTCCGGTGAACCTGTAGCGACTATGCTCGTGTGGTTATTTTTATTCCCACGCGAGGCTTCTGTAACGGGCCTCGAAGAGTCAATCCCTTTTTTGCGTCATCCACTCGCCGGGCACTTGCTTCTGTGCGGGATCGGCGCAGGGCCGTCGCCTGATGGGGTTCATGAGAGGAACAG
>JBATYU010000993.1:0-2966 GCA_049674245.1 Bradyrhizobium sp.
GCACAAAGCCCATCGATACGGCGCTGACAGCCGCAGTCCCCATCAATGTCAACACGACCCGGCGCGAGCGTTTCATGTTGCGGCCCTTGCTGTTCAAGATTGCTGCTGAGAGATCGATCTTTGCTGACGACGGGCCGATGAGGCAAGCGAAACGAGGTGACTTCACGGCATCGTGCAGGCTTAGAGGGTCCGCGGCGCAACTGTCGTCAGCCGCGGCCGGAAAAGCCGAACGCGCGCACAAAGGAGCCGAAGCCGCCGCGCGTCACACTGCCCGAGCCGGAATCGGTGGACGTCGCCGATGACGAACGGCCGGATGAGCTATCGCTGCCGAAGAAGCTGAAACGCGAAGACGATCGGCTGTAGCCGCCGCCGGACGATCCGCGTGACGCACAGCCGGTGCCGCTTTGCGGGATTGCCGGCGCCGCCATTCCCGGAGGGGTCGGCTGGCAATTCCCGCCCGGCATCAGCGCATAGGCGCCGCCGCCGACTGCGAACGTACCCATCAGGAGCAGCCCGACATGGCCGGAGCGTTTGACGGGCGCGGCAGCCGGCGTCGCAACAGGCCTGCGGGTCCCAAACTCCCTGTTTGGCCGCGCGCCATGGTCACTAGATCATCGAGGCGGCGTTGAGGGTGCCGGGGGCTAGCGAAGACAGGCCGAGCCAGATTGCGGGGGCGAGCTCACCCGACGCAATCCGCGCCGACAGGTTCGGCACCGGGATCTTGGCCAGGAAAAACACCACGATCTGAACGGCCAGCGCGATCGCGCTCCAGATCAGGCAATCCACGACATTGCCGGCGTGGGCAATGGCGCTGACCACCGGCAGCACGAAGCCGAGCAGGCTCAAGCCCAGCGCGATCGCAGCCGCCGGATCGTTGTCGCGGATCAACTGGAACTCGTTGTGCGGGGTGATGCGCGTGTAGACAAACAGATACGCCACCACGGCGACCAGGCCGGTGCAGAAATAGACCAGGAAGGCCGGCAACCCGGCGAGCGATTGAAGGATCATGTCTCGTTGGCCCGATTTGGAAGACTAAAATGCGTGCCACATGCTGGTTGTCGCGGATTCTCATTCGGCGTGCATTAATATCCTGTTACAACGCATCGCTATTGTTCGTTCTTGTTTTCCGACAGAAAGGACTGTTTCAATGCCCGCGGTCGCCTTTTCGAACAACGATATCGCCGTCGTCGCCTGGACCTTCGATCGCCACCTCGATGGCTGTCTTGGCTTCGCCATTCATCAGATCGACCTCAGTGCCAATGGCAACGAAACGGTGCTGCCGGCGCTGGGGCGCTTTGCGAACCAGGACAAGAACCTCAAGCTGACCACCGAGCAGGCTCCGGTCCAGAAATTCTGGTGGAAGGACCTGTTTGCCAAGCGCGGCGGCACCTATCAATATCGCATCGTGCCGATGGGCGGGACCCCGGGCCAGACCCTGACGCCGCTTTCCGGTGTCGAGCCGCTGCTGAGCAACAAGGTCACGCTGACGCCGAGCCGGCCGCCCTTTTCCGCCTATTTCAACCGCGGCATCACGGCGACCCAGGCGCTGAGCAAAGCCCTGAACGATCACCCCAGCGTCGATGCGCTGGAGCCCCACATCCTCGACCCCAACGATCCCATTCGCATCCGCCTGATGGGTCAGTTGCAGGAAGGCGTGACCTCGCTGCTCGCCCGCGCCGACAAGGATGGCGGCATCATCCACGGGGCGCTCTACGAACTGAACGACCCGAACGGGCTGGAGAAACAGCTTCAGGCCAATCCGCACAGCCGCAACATCATCCTCGGCAACGAGCAGTCGCCCGACACAGACGATGCCGACGCCGACAACCGCCAGAGGCTGAAGGACGCCGGCGCCAATGTGATCGACCGCATCCTCGGCAAGGGCGATATCCCGCACAACAAGTTCCTGGTGCTGACGGAGAACAACACGCCGACCGCAGTGCTGTCGGGTTCGACCAACTGGACCTCGACCGGGCTCTGCACCCAGACCAACAATGCGCTGGTGATCGAATCGAAAGACGTGGCGCAGCGCTATCTCGACTACTGGAATGCGCTGAAGGCAGATGTCGATGCCGCAGGCGGCGAAAACAACAAGCTGCAGTCGAAGACCCTGCGCGATTTCGCCCACGCCAACAATGCCAAGTCGATCTCCAGCCCGATCGACCTTGGAGGTGGCGTCACCGTCGAATTGATGTTCTCGCCCAATACCAAGGGCAAGCTCGGCAAGAATCCGGATACGCCCAACGACATGGGCCGCGTATTCGAGCTGATGGACGGCGCCAAGCAGGCGGTCTTGTTCCTGGCGTTCGATCCCGGCAACAACTCGATCCTCGATGAGGCCGGCAAGCTGCTGAAGGAAAAGCCCGATCTCTTCGTGCGCGGCGCGTTGACCAGCCCCGTGCGCGCCGTAAAATTCTCGGAAGCGCTGCATGCGGGCGGCGCTACCGAAGCCGCCGACGACGAAGGCTCGTCCCATGCGGCGGCCGGCACCGTGACGGTGGTCGGCGAGTCCGGCAAGCCGAAGAAAAAGGGCGCTCCGGCCGGTCCGGTCGATTTTCGTGCGGTGCCCGCAGGCGCGGTGACGCCGCACGATGCCTTCGGCGCCTGGGAAGCGGAGCTTGCCAAGTTCGGGTTCGCCATCATTCACAACAAGATCGTGGTGATCGATCCGTTCAGCGACAATTGCGTGGTCGTGACCGGCTCGCACAATCTCGGCTTCCGCGCCTCGCACAACAATGACGAGAACATGGTGATCGTCCGCGGCCACCGGGGGCTTGCGGAAGCCTATGCCTGCCATGTGCTCGATCTCTACGATCACTACGCCTGGCGATTCCTGCTCAAGGAGCATCCCGACGTCTTCGGCAAGCCGCTGGAGGGGGACGACAAGTGGCAGGAGCGCTATATCGCAGGCGCCGACGCCAAGGCGCCCGAACTGCGCTTCTGGCTCGCGGCGGCCGCGGGCACCG
>JBATYU010000994.1:0-3131 GCA_049674245.1 Bradyrhizobium sp.
GCCTTTGGCGCTGCCTTGGGCGGGGCCTTGGCCTTCGGCGCCGCGGGCGCGGGTGCCGGGGCCTGGGCTTGAGCCTGATCCTGGGCTTCGAGCGCAAAAGGAACGGCCAGCGCGGTTACCGCCAACAGCGCGAGAAACCGCCCACGCGGCCGGGCCGACGCGGCCAAGATACGGAAATTCATTGCGGAAAACCCTTTCTGAGCGGGAGCACCCGAAACCGTTGCAGGCGCCAACATCTGGCCGCTTCGCGCGGCTGTCTCCTAGGCAATTGAGGCGGATACGTGACAGGCCCTGCGATCTGGCTCGATCGCCCGCTTTCATACAGCGACGAACGAAAAGATCAATGCCGACAGGCATGTTTGGGACAGGCGATCCGCCCGATGCAAGGGCCTATGCTAGAACACGCCAGTGAGCCGTTCCGAATCAAATCCGTGCGTTCCAACGTTAGCTTTTGGGCGCATACAAGTTCGCGCGCTGATCGGCTTCGTGATGGCGCTCGGGCTCTCGCCCGCGTTGGGCATGAATCGGCTGTCGGCAGCGGAAACCTACGCTATTGCGATGCATGGCGCCCCGGCCCTGGCGGCCGATTTTACCCACATGCCCTACGCCAATCCCGATGCGCCCAAAGGTGGACGGCTGGTGTGGGGGCTCTCCGGTACCTTCGACAGCCTCAATCCCCTGATCGTCAAAGGGCTCGCCATCCAGCAAATCAGAGGTTTTGTCGTCGAAAGCCTGATGGCGCGCGGCTACGACGAGCCTTTCACGCTTTATGGGCTCCTGGCCAAGAGCATCGAGACCGACGACGCCAGGAGTTACGTCACCTTTCGTCTCGATCCAAAAGCGCGTTTCTCGGACGGCCGGCCGGTGCTGGCCGAGGATGTGCTTTTCTCATGGAACTTGCTGCGCGACCACGGCCGTCCCAACCATCGGCAGTATTACGCCAAGGTGACAAAGGCCGACGCGCTCGATCCGCTTACGGTCCGCTTCGACCTTTCAGGCGCCAACGACCGCGAATTGCCGCTGATCCTCGGCCTGATGCCGATATTGCCGCGACATGCCACCGATGTCGCAACGTTTGAGGAAACGACGATGTCCGGCCCGGTCGGTTCCGGTCCCTACCGCGTCAGTGCGGTGAAGCCCGGCGCCAGCGTGACGCTGACGCGCAATCCCGATTATTGGGGCCGCGACCTGCCAGTCAATCGCGGATCGTGGAATTTTGACGAGATCAGGCTCGATTTCTATCGCGAGGCCAATGGCCTGTTCGAGGCCTTCAAGCGCGGCCTCTATGAGTTCCGCGTCGAAACCGAGCCACTGCGCTGGCACGACGGATATGATTTTCCCGCCGCGCGCAAGGGCGAGGTGATCCGCGACACCATCAGGACCGGTGTGCCGCAGCCTTCGGAATTTCTGGTGTTCAACACCCGCCGGCCGGCCTTTTCCGACATCAAGGTGCGGCAGGCGCTGACGCTGCTGTTCGATTTCGAATGGATCAACCGCAACTACTTCTTTGGGCTCTATGCCCGGAGCCCGAGCTATTTCGCGGGCTCCGAATTGTCGGCCTATGGCCGCACCGCCGATGATCGCGAACGGCAGCTGCTCAAACCGTTCGCGTCGCATATCGAACCCAATATCCTCGACGGCAGCTACCGCCTTCCCGTCAGCGACGGTTCCGGGCGCGATCGCGCGGCGCTTCGCAGCGCACTGAGCTTGCTGTCGCAGGCCGGCTACGATCTCGACGGCACGGTGCTGCGGCAACGCGCGACCAAAGCGCCGCTTTCCTTCGAAATCCTGGTGACGACGCGCGACCACGAGCGGATCGCGCTCGCCTATCAACGCGACCTGAGGCGTGCCGGCATCGAGGCGTCGGTCCGCGTGGTCGATCCCGTTCAATTCGATCAGCGCCGGCTTGCCTTCGATTTCGACATGATCCCCAGCCGTTGGGATCAGTCGCTGTCGCCGGGCAACGAGCAGTCGTTCTACTGGGGAAGCGAGGCCGCCGACCGTCAGGGTACGCGCAACTATATGGGCGCCAGGGACCCCGCTATCGACGCCCTGATCGCTGCCATGCTGGAGGCGCGCGAGCGCGACGCCTTCGTCTCGGCGGTTCGCGCGCTCGACCGCACCCTGATGTCCGGTTTCTACGCTATCCCTTTGTTTAACGTCGTCGAGCAATGGATCGCGCGCTGGAATCGGGTAGAACGGCCGACAACCACTGCACTGACCGGGTATCTTCCGGAAACCTGGTGGCAGAAGCCGGATACTCGATCGAAGTGATGACCCCGCCCAACGCATCGCCAACGCTCGACGCACTGTTTCAACGGATCCTGGCGCGCAAGCCGGACGCGCTGGCGTTGCTCGATCCCCTCAACAAGCACCGCATCACCGGAGGGCCGCCCAAGCGCCTGACCTACCGCGAGGCCGATCGCGCCATCTCGGCGCTGGCAGCCCACTTCGTCGAATCCGGTTTGCCGGCCAATTCCATCATCGCGGTCCAGTTGCCGAACACGATCGAATTCGTGGTGACGGTGCTGGCGGCCCATCGCGCCGGTCTGGCGGTCGCGGTGCTGCCGTTATTATGGCGCCAGAGCGAGCTTGTGGCTGCGCTCAATCGCACCGCGGCCCGCGCGATCGTGACATCAAGCAAGATCGACGGGGTTAGTTACGCCGACCTCGCCATGAACGCCGCGGCCGAAGCCTTTTCGATCCGCCATGTCTGCGGCTTCGGCGACGATCTGCCGGACGGCATGGCATCGCTCGACCGGGCGATCGCCAAGCCATCGGCCACCACGCGCGCGGTGATCCAGGACGGCCGCAAGGCGGCAATGGTTTCCTTTGACGTCACCCCTGAGGGTTTTCGCCCCGTCCCGCGTACGCATCTCAGCCTGATTGCCGGCGGTCTCGCGCTATCGCTTGAGAGCGACGTGCCGCAAGGCACAACCGTGATGTCGGCGTTCGCACCAACGTCGTTTGCCGGGCTTGCCTCGTCGCTGGTGGTGTGGCTGCTCTCGGGCGGTGCGTTGGCGCTGCATCATCCGTTCGAAGGCGATGTGCTGGAGCAGCAGATCGGCGAACATGCATGCGACACGCTGATTGCACCGGCGCAACTGGCGTTGCGGCTCGGCGAACTCAAC
>JBATYU010000995.1:0-18719 GCA_049674245.1 Bradyrhizobium sp.
GCGCGCCATCGCGCGCTTGCGGTTGTCGTTAACCGCGAGCACCGCTTCCACGATCCGCAGCTGCACGTCGTGATCGAGCGCGATCTTGACCAGCGCTCGCGTGTCCTTTGGAAAACAGGAGCCGCCGAATCCGGGACCGGCGTGCAAAAATTTCGAGCCGATCCGGTTGTCGAGCCCGATGCCGCGCGCGACTTCCTGGACGTCGGCGCCGACTTTTTCCGACAGATCAGCCATCTCGTTGATGAATGTGATCTTGGTAGCGAGAAACGCATTGGCCGCGTATTTGATCAATTCTGCCGTGCGCCGCGCCGTGAACATCAGCGGCGCCTGATTGAGCGACAGCGGCCGGTAGACGTCGCCGAGCACTTTTCGCCCACGCTCGTCCGAGGTTCCGACCACGATACGATCTGGGAATTTGAAATCGCGGATCGCCGCGCCCTCGCGCAAAAATTCCGGGTTGGAGGCGACCACCACATCGGCCGACGGATTGGCCTCAAAGATCAGCCGCTCCACCTCATCGCCGGTGCCGACCGGCACGGTCGATTTGGTGACCACCACGGTGAAGCCGGAAATCGCGGCGGCGATCTCGCGCGCGGCGACATAGACGTAAGTGAGGTCGGCGTGACCGTCACCGCGCCGCGACGGCGTGCCGACCGCGATGAACACCGCTTCGGCTTCCCTAACCGGCGCGGCGAGGCCGGTCGTGAAATCAAGCCGGCCGGCCTTCACATTGGACGCGACAAGGGCATCGAGACCGGGCTCGAAGATGGGGATCTCGCCGCGGTTGAGGCTTGCGATCTTGTCGCCGTCCTTGTCCACGCAGGTGACCTGGTGGCCGAAATCGGCAAAGCAGGCACCGGAAACCAGCCCCACATAGCCCGTGCCAATCATGGCAATTCGCATGAAACAACCCGCCTCTCGATGGTTAACAACGACCTGATTTTGGGGGCGGTCTTAGATGATTTCCGGCGCAGGGGAAACGGCAAGCTTCCCTTAAAAAGCGGCATATCCCTTGCGTGAATAAAGGAGAAAGCAACCGTTTCCCTCCGATGATGCGGCCTATTCACGCCGAAACAGGACACCGATGACACTAAACGGCACATCCGCGACCGAGCGTCCCGCTGCCGGGCCAGCGGGCGAACGCGTCGATTGGGTCGATTATGCCAAAGGCATCTGCATCGTCATGGTGGTGATGATGCATTCGGTGCTGGGGGTGGAGCTCGCGGCCGGGCAGACCGGCTTCATGCATGTTCTGGTCGCCTTCGCAAAACCGTTCCGGATGCCGGACTTCTTCCTGATTTCGGGGTTGTTCCTGCCGCTCGTGATAGGGCGCGACTGGCGCACCTATCTCGATCGCAAGGTCATGCATTTCGCCTATTTCTACGTGCTGTGGGTAACCATCCAATTCGGCTTCAAGGCGCCCGCCTTTGCCGCCGAGACGAGCTGGAGCCATGCCGGATATCTCTATCTCGAATCCTTCGTCGAGCCGTTCGGCACGCTGTGGTTCATCTACCTGCTGCCGCTGTTTTTTGTTGTCACAAAACTGACACGCAACATCACCCCACTCGCGATCTGGACGGTCGCCGCAGCGCTGGAGATGGCGCATGTTGTGACCGGTTGGACCGCGATCGACGAGTTCTGCGCGCGTTTCGTCTATTTCTATTCAGGCTATCTCTTTGCCGGTTATGTCTTTGCGCTGTCGGATCGTGCACGGGCACGCCCCGCGCTAGCACTCGTGGGGCTCGCGCTGTGGGCGATCGCCAACGGCAGCCTGGTTGCGCTGGGGTATAGCGAATGGCCCATGGTCTCGCTCATACTTGGCTTGGCCGGCGCCTGCGCCATCGTCACCTCAGGCACGCTGCTGGCGCGAATGCAGTGGCTCAATTTCCTGCGCTTCTGCGGCGAGCATTCCATCGTGATCTATCTCGCCTTCTTCCTGCCGATGGCCTCGACCCGGACGCTGTTGCTGAAAACCGGCCTGATCCCTGACATCGGCACGGTCTCGCTGATCGTCACCCTCGCCGGCGTCGTGGGAGCGCTTCTGATCTGGCGCGTCGCGCTCGCAGCCAAAGCCAATTTCCTGTTCGAGCGCCCGGCGGCGTTCTGGATCGCACCGAAAAAAACGGGCGTCGCATTGCAGGCGGCGGAATAGCCAACCGGTGCCAAGTTAAGGCACCAAATACAGCGAACCGCTGGTCTGCCCTGCCTCCAGATTGGCGTGAGCCTGAGCCGCGTCGCTTAAACGATATGGCGTTCCGGCTGATCGCAAAATGCCGTCTTGCAAGGCCGATAACACGGCATCGGCCGCAATCCGGTAGTCCTGCACCACGTTCATGAAAGCCATGACGCTCGGTCGCGCCAGCATCAGGCTGCGCAGAGGACCAAGATCGCGCACATCGAGCGGCGGAATAGCGCCAGCCGACTGACCGATGCTGGCGATCACGCCGAACGGCCGCACGCATAGTAGCGTCTTGGCCAGCGTCATGCCGCCTACCCCATCATAGGCGACGTCCACGCCGCGATCTTCGGTCAGGTCAGCGACAGCGCGAGCGAAATCGGCGTCGCGGCCGACGATGACATGATGCGCACCGGCCTCGCGCGCGATCGCGGCCTTGCCATCGGAACCGACGGTTCCGATCACCGTCGCGCCGAGATGCCGCGCCCATCGCGTCATCAATTGCCCGAGCCCACCAGCGGCGCTGTGGATCAGGACCATGGTTCCCGGTCCGACCGGATAGACCCGCCGCAGCAGCAGGTGCGCCGTAATGCCTTTGACAAACACGGAGGCCGCCACTTCATCGGTGATGGACTCGGGCAATGCTACCGCACGCCAGGCGAGTATATTTCTCTCCGATGCGTAGGCGCCGACCGGCGCGCCGGCATAGGCAATCCTGTCGCCGGCTCGCAGCGATGTGACATTCGCGCCGACATCCGTGACCAGGCCGACCGCTTCGATCCCGGGTATCGCCGCCGGCGACATCGGGTAAAGCCCCATGCGCTGATAGATATCGACGAAGTTGACGCCAACAGCGGTTTGACGAATCCGAACTTCGTCCGGTAGCGGTGGCGGAAGCTCGATCGTCGCACTCTCGAGCTGATCGGCGCCGCCGGGCGCCTTCAATCGAATGACATTGGCCATGGCAAGACTCCTTGATCCGACAAGGCACTTTGCCGCCGATCGCGGATATGCGAAATTCCACAAAACTGTGCTCTTGATGTGAGATTTTGCACAATGGCCGATTGGGAGGATTTGCGTCATTTCGTGGCGCTGGCACGGGAGGGAACCTTGTCCGCCGCGGCAAGGATGCTCGGGGTCGATCACGCTACCGTCGCGCGCCGCGTCGCCGCGCTCGAGGCCGATACCGGGCTGAAACTGATCGATCGCCGGGCGCGCAGCTATCAGCTCACCGACGACGGCAAGCGCATCGCGGCGACAGCGACGCCGATGGAAGAAGCGGCGTTCGCCGTCGGGCGCGCCGTGCAGGCCGCTCGACCGGGCCTGCGCGGAGAAATCTCGATCAGTTCGCCGCCTTCCGTCACCAATGTACTGATCGCGCCGCAATTGATTCGGTTGCGCCACCGGCACCCCGGCATCCGGATCAAATTGATCGGGGAAAAGCGGGCCGCTTCGCTGAACCGTCGCGAAGCCGACGTGGCGCTGCGCGTGACCCGGCCTCAGGAGCCGGGATTGATCGCGCGCAAGATCGGCAGCTTTGGCTTCAGCCTTTATGGCGCATCCAGCTATCTGAAGGAAACGCCGCCTCACGCCTTTGCGTTCGTCGCCTATGACGACAGCATGGACGACGCGCCCCAGCAAAAATGGCTACAGGCCGTGGCGGCTGGCAACGAGATCGTCATGCGCACCAACGATCTGGAGAATCAGGTCGCCGCGGCGCGAACCGGCGTCGGGCTGGCGGTACTGCCGCACTTTCTCGGCGATCCCGACCCAAGGCTCAAACGCTACGATGTCACGCCGGCGCCGCCCAGCCGCGACGTGTGGCTCCTGGTTCATCGCGACCTTCGCCACGCCCCCTTGGTGCGCGCGGTGATGGAATTCCTGACCGATTGCATCAAGCCCAAATGATTCGACGCCGGAGCCGTTGGCGCACCGGGACGACGACACTCGGTTGTTGAGCAATCCAAAATTCGCCCTGCAAAGGCTGTCAATCGGCGCAAAAATCCCTAAATTTCGGCCATGCCGAAATCTCCCCAAAAAGCCGCCACAAAACCCGTCCCCGTCAAAGCCCAAGCTGAACTTCCAGGCAAAGGCGACCACATCTTCCTGGTCGACGGCTCCTCCTACATTTTCCGCGCCTATCACGCGCTGCCGCCGTTGAACCGCAAATCCGATGGCTTGCAGGTCAACGCCGTGCTCGGCTTCTGCAACATGCTGTGGAAGCTGCTCCGCGACATGCCGCCTGACAACCGGCCGACGCATCTTGCCATCGTGTTCGACAAGTCCGAAATCACCTTCCGCAACAAGCTTTATCCCGACTACAAGGCGCACCGGCCGCCGGCGCCGGACGATCTGATCCCGCAATTTTCGCTGATCCGCGACGCCGTGCGCGCCTTCGATCTGCCCTGCCTGGAACAGATAGGCTTCGAGGCCGACGACCTGATCGCGACCTACGCGCGACTTGCCGGCGAGCGCGGCGCCACCACGACCATCGTGTCCTCCGACAAGGATCTGATGCAGCTCGTGACCGACAAGGTCGTGATGTTCGACACCATGAAGGACCGCCGCATCGGCATACCCGAAGTGATCGAGAAATTCGGCGTGCCGCCCGAAAAAGTGGTCGAGGTGCAGGCCTTGGCCGGCGACTCCACCGACAATGTTCCGGGCGTGCCCGGCATCGGCGTCAAGACTGCGGCGCAATTGATCGTCGAGTACGGTGATCTGGAGACGTTGCTGTTCCGCGCCTCCGAGATAAAACAGCCGAAGCGGCGCGAGGCGCTGATCGAGAATGCCGAGAAGGCGCGGATTTCGCGACAATTGGTGTTGCTCGACGACAAGGTCGAGCTCGACGTGCCGCTCGACGAGCTCGCGGTGCATGAACCCGATGCGCGCAAGCTGATCGCGTTCTTGAAGGCGATGGAGTTTTCCTCCCTTACCAAGCGCGTCGCCGAATATTCGCAAGTAGATCCGGCCGATATCGAGCCGGATGCCGGAAACAAGAGCGGCGGGGCGAAAACCGCGTCCTCTCCTGCTCCTGCAAAGGCAAAATCGGCCGAAGGATCCGGCGATCTCTTCGCAGGTTCGGGGCCGGCTCCCTCCGCGAAAAACGGAAGCAAGGAGGACAAGGCCGCGAGCCTCAAGGGCACGCCGATTTCGCTCGCCGCCGCGCGCGCGGAAGCGGCGCGGAAAATCCCTATTGATCGCAACAAGTATCAGACCATCCGGAGCGTCGAGCAGCTCGGCGCATGGATCGCCCGCGCGCGCGACGTCGGCCATTTCGCGATCGAGGCCAAGGCTAATTCGATCGACCCGATGCAGGCCGAGATCTGCGGCATTGCGCTCGCGCTGGCGCCTAACGACGCCTGCTACGTGCCGCTCGCCCACAAGCGATCGGGCGACGGCGTTGGCCTGTTCGATGCAGGCCTCGCGCCGGACCAAATCAAGGCGAGCGACGCGCTAGAAGCGCTGCGGCCGCTATTGGAATCGGCTGGCATCCTCAAGATCGGCTTCAACGTCAAGTTCAACGCGGTGATGTTTGCGCAATCAGGGATCACGTTGTGCAACTACGACGACGTGCAGTTGATGTCCTACGCGCTCGATGCGGGACGCAATGCGCACGGGCTCGACACGCTGTCCTCGCTATGGCTCGGCCACGCCACCATCTCCCATGGGGAATTGACCGGCAGCGGCAAGGCCAAGCTCTCCTTCGATCAGGTCGCGATCGACAGGGCGACCGCCTATTCAGCTGAAGATGCCGACGTGATCTTGCGGTTGTGGCGTGTGTTGAAGCCGCGCCTCGTCGCCGAACGCATGACCGCGGTCTATGAGACACTGGAGCGGCCGCTGGTTGCCGTGCTGGCGCGGATGGAGCGGCGCGGCATCTCGATCGACCGGCAAGTGCTGTCGCGGCTATCGGGCGATTTCGCGCAGACCGCCGCCCGCGTCGAGGCGGAGCTGCAGGAACTAGCGGGCGAGCCGATCAATGTCGGCAGCCCCAAGCAGATCGGCGACATTCTCTTTGGCAAGATGGGAATTCCAGGCGGCACCAAGACCAAGACCGGCGCCTGGTCGACCTCGGCGCAGATCCTCGACGACCTCGCCGAGCAGGGCCACGAGTTTGCCAAGAAGATTCTGGAGTGGCGGCAGGTCTCGAAGCTGAAATCGACCTATACCGACGCGCTGCCCACCTATGTCAACCCGCAGACCCATCGCGTGCACACGACTTACGCGCTGGCGGCGACCACCACCGGACGGCTGTCGTCGAACGAACCGAATTTGCAGAACATTCCGGTCCGCACCGAGGACGGAAGAAAAATCCGCCGCGCCTTCATCGCAACTCCCGGCCACAGGCTGGTGTCGGCGGACTACTCCCAGATCGAGCTGCGGCTGCTCGCCGAGATCGCCGACATTCCCGTGTTGAAGCAGGCGTTCCGCGACGGGCTCGACATTCACGCCATGACGGCGTCGGAAATGTTCGGCGTCGCCATCAAGGACATGCCGAGCGAGGTGCGCCGCCGCGCCAAAGCCATCAATTTCGGCATCATCTACGGCATCTCGGCGTTTGGCCTCGCCAACCAGCTCGGCATCGCGCGGGAAGAAGCCTCCGCCTACATCAAAAAATATTTCGAGCGGTTTCCGGGCATCCGCGCCTACATGGACGAGACGCGCGATTTTTGCCGCGCCAACGGCTATGTCACGACGCTGTTCGGCCGAAAATGTCACTATCCCGATATCAAGGCCTCCAACGCCTCGATCCGCTCCTTCAACGAGCGCGCAGCGATCAATGCGCGCCTGCAAGGCTCCGCCGCCGACATCATCCGCCGCGCCATGATCCGCATGGAAGACGCACTCGCCGCGAAGAAGCTAAGAGCGCAGATGCTCTTACAGGTGCATGACGAATTGATCTTCGAGGTGCCCGAGGAGGAAGTCGCGGCAACTTTGCCGGTGGTGCAGCACGTCATGCAGGACGCGCCATTTCCGGCGGTAGCGCTGTCACTGCCGCTGCAGGTGGACGCGCGGGCGGCGAACAATTGGGACGAGGCGCATTAACCCTTCTTACCTCTCCCGCTTGCGGGGGAGCATAGGCCGCCTTTGGCGGCCGTCCTTAGATAAGAACGCCGAAGCAAAGCTTCGGCTATGGCGCGAAGCGCGGCGGGTGGGGGAAATCTTTCCCGGAATTCTAGCATCTGTTATGCGGCGACACCCCCACCCCGACCCTCCCCCGCAAGAGCGGGAGAGGGTGAAGGCTCAATCCAGCTTCGCTTCCATCCCGCGTTTGGTCGCGGGGCGCGCCATCATCGCGTCGTACCAGCGTTTGACATGGGGGAAGTCGGAAAGCTCGACCTTGTGGCGTGGATGGCGCCAGGCCCAGCCGAGGATCGCGAAGTCGGCGACCGAGAGGGGACCAGCGACGAATTCGCAGGTTGCCAAACGGCGATCGAGCACGCCATAGAGCCTGCGCGTCTCGGCCATGTACCGTTTCAGGCCGTAGGCGCGGTCGGTCTCGTTCTCCAGTGCGATGAAATGATGCACCTGGCCTGGCATCGGCCCGAACCCGCCCATCTGCCACATCAGCCATTCATAGACCGGGATGCGGTCGCTGAGCGGTTTGGGCAGGAATTTGCCGGTCTTTTCGCCGAGATAAAGCAGGATCGCGCCGGACTCGAACACGCTGAGCCTCTTTCCCTCAGGTCCGTCGGGATCGATGATCGCCGGGATCTTGTTGTTGGGGCTGATGACCAGAAACGAGGGCGCCATCTGCTCGCCCTTGGTGATGTTGATGGGAACCACCTTGTAGGGCAGCCCCATCTCCTCCAGGGCGACCGAGATCTTGCGGCCGTTCGGCGTGTTCCAGGTATGCAGCTCGATGGTCATTCCGGTTCCCTCACAAACGCTTTGATATCCCGTACCCCGGAATCTTGGGGCGTTACAACCGCGGTCCCGGAATACGGGACATCCCTGGAGCGGGTCTGGCGGCGCGCCGACCCGGATGAAGACCCCTTGCCCTGTTGACGACGCAGCATCGCTCTGGAATGCGCGCGCGTCCGCCGATAAAGTGAGCGCGGCCTCACACCTTGCGAGAAAAAAGCCTTGCCCAAATCAGCCTCGCGCGCCCGCCTTCGCGAGATCATCCGCAAACGTTCATTCGGACGCGGGGAAATCACGCTGGCCTCCGGGCGCAAGAGCGATTTCTATTTCAACCTCAAGCCGACCATGCTCGATCCGGAAGGAGCTTCGCTACTCGCCGAACTCACTTACGAGGCGCTGAAGGACGACAATCTCGATTATGTCGGCGGCCTGGAAATGGGCGCCGTGCCGCTGGCCGGCTCCATTGCGCAGCTCTCCTGGATCAAGGGCCATCCGATCGCAGCGTTCTTCGTGCGCAAGAAGCCGAAGGAGCATGGCGCTCGCCTTTCGGTCGAGGGTCTCGCCAAGGGCGAGAGCCTGCAAGGCAAGCGCGTGGTGATCGTCGAGGACGTCACCACCACCGGCGGCTCGGCGCTGAAAGCGGTCGAAACGGTGCGCGAGGCCGGCGGCGAGGTCGCGCTCGTGTTCACCATGGTGGATCGCGAGGAAGGCGCCGGCGATACCTTTGCGGGAGCCGGCATCGCGTTTCGCTCGCTCTACCGGGCCCGTGAATTTTTGTGAGCTGATCGCTGCTTTTCATTCCACGTCTTCTCGTCGTCATGGCCGGGCATAGCCGTCCGAAGGACGGCGTCGCTTCCGCTCGCCTATATGACCCGGCCATCCACGCCTTGCTTGCTTCCACACCGTAGGACGTGGATGCCCGGCACCCGTCTACGCCGAAGGCTTCGACGGGCTCAGTGCCAGTCCGCCGAAGCTTTAGCGAAGGCGGGCACAAGGCCGGGCATGACGAAACGCATTTCTTTTCCGTGATCCCGCGGTTGCTCACGCCTCGTTTACCATCCCCCGTTAAGGTAAATCCGAAGCCAGGGCACCGGTTGGCTTGTCGGTCTCTTGCCGGGTTCATTGCGTCGGGTGGAGTAAGCGTTGCGTACCGAGTTTTGCCGTTCGTGGATGCGGCGCCGCGCATTGATTGTTGTCGCCACGCTCGCCGTGCCGGCTGCGCTGGCGCCGCACACCGCTTCCGCCGAAAACCTGTTCGATTTCTTCTTTGGCGGCGTGCAGAAACAGCTGCGCCAGGCCGTGCCGCAAGCGAATTTCTTCGCCGACCCGATGGCCACCGGAGAGCAGCCCGCACCTGCGCCGCGGACCGCCGTCGCAAGCTCAGGCCCCTCGTTCTGCGTGCGTAGCTGCGACGGCCGCTATTTTCCGCTGATGCGCAGCAGCGCCTCGCCGGTGCAGATGTGCCAGGCATTTTGCCCGGCGAGCGCCATCAAGGTGTTCTACGGCTCCAGCATCGACGGGGCCACTTCTTCCAGCGGCCAGCGTTACGCCGACAGCGAAAATGCCTTCGCCTATCGCAAGGAACTGCGTGCCGACTGCACCTGCAACGGCCGCGATCCCGCAGGGTTAGCCCCGATCGACCTGACGCTCGATACTTCCTTACGTCCCGGCGACGTGATCGCCACCACCGACGGGCTGGTCGCCTATTCCGGCGTCCGCGTCGGCACCAGCCAGACCGCCGAGTTTACCCCTGTCGCTTCCTATCCGGGCCTCACCGCCGACGTTCGCGCCCGGCTAGGCGAGATGAAGGTGGCGCCGGTCGCAGCCGACATGATCGCAGATGCGCCGACGTCTGCCGCGCCGTCGGTGACGTCGGTGCTCAAAGCAGCCGTTGCGCGGGCGAAGCGGGCGGAAGTGAACTAAGCAGAAATCTCGACCCTCATGGTGAGGAGCGCGTTGGAGTTTATCATCGGGCCGCGCTTCGCGCGGACCCGTTGGCGCGCGCGTCTCGAACCATGAGGCCATCCTTCGAGACGGCGCTTGCGCGCCTCCTCAGGATGAGGACTTCACCGCCCGACGATGACGCCGATCACGTTCGGCGCCGCCAAATATTTTTCCTCGATCGCCGCGCGCGCCGCCGCGCGATTTTCCGACGTCAGTAGCCCGCGCTTTTCGGCCAGGATCATCCAGCAATAGCCCCACCAATCCGTCAGCATGCCCTGGTCGTCGACGAGGTCGTAGCCACGCTCGGCGGCAAAGATGCGCGCCTGCGCCTCATCGAGCGTGTCGAGGAAGGCGTGGTCTTCAGCGGAGAACAGATCGTCGCTGAAATCATCTGTCGTGTAGCCCCACACCGACAGGCAGACCGCGTTGAATTCGCGGTCGATCTCGTCGTCATCGACGACCTTACGGCGGGAGGCCTGGTGCAGCCGCGACAGCGTGCGCGCGAAATCGGCGATGCGGGTGAGCGCGAAGGAATCGAAGGCGATGGTGGACATGTAGTCCTCACAGAAACGGACAGACCATAGATGTTGTGGCGACTAGCGCCGAATCACTATGATATATCAAAGGCTTGCTAAAGTGTTCTTAATTCGTTCTGCTTGACCACGAGATCGTCGTCCCGGCGAAGGCCGGGACCCATAACCACCGACGTCTGAGTTGGTGCGAGATCGAGCCGATGAACGCCGGAGGCATCTATTACGTCTACATCCTCGCCAGCGGCCGCCACGGAACTCTGTATATCGGCGTCTGCAACAATCTCGGTAATCGGCTCGCGTTGCATCGTTCCGGACAAGGCTCCCAGTTCGTCAAAAGGTATGGCGTTACACGTCTCGTTTACATGGAAGCATACGCCTCTCCGCGAGAGGCGATCCAGCGCGAAAAACAATTGAAGAACTGGCTACGCGACTGGAAAATTCGGTTGATCGAAGAAGATAACCTGGACTGGAGCGACCTCTCCCACCTGCTTTGAACAGCAGTGGTTATGGGTCCCGGCCTTCGCCGGGACGACGGCCGTTTTGAGACGACCGCCGTGTCTCGCCTCACATCGCCGAGAGCAGCTTGTCGCCGCAGGTGTTGGCGTAGAATTTTCCGCCGCATTGACGGCGGATCGCGGCACAGCGCGCGGCGGGCGAGGCGTTGGCCGGAACGCTGAATGAGCAGCTCAGGCTATCGGCGGTCCGCCCAGTCTTGCCGGCGGCGAAGGCCGCGCTTGTCGCCGTGATGCAGAACACCAGAAGTGCCGCGGCGATAATCTCGATCATCAGTCTCATTGCGCGGTTCTCCCCAAATTATCCCGGTACCCGGGCGGGACTATATCACCGAAACCACGGGACCGGGTGGCGCCAATGCGGCCCGGTCCTTGCATAAAATCATAGCAGCGCAGTGCACAAGCAGGGCCCCGGCGGTTCCAGACCCGGTGCAACACGGGTATGTTTTTACTTGAGTCTCTCGATCAGGATGTGACGGTTGCCAGATCAAGCGTTCCCAGCCAATTATCCGGCCCTCGGCCAACCCGTCGATGAATTGGCGCTGGCGGAAATCAAGGGCGCGATACTCGCGAAACTTCGGCTCGCGATCGGCAAGGACGCCGGAATGGCGACCAGGCACGACTGGTACATGGCGGCGGCGCTGGCGCTGCGCGACCGCGTCGTGCACCGCTGGCTCAGCACGGAAAAGCTAAGCTATGACACCGGGAGCAAGCGGGTCTATTACCTCTCGCTCGAATTCCTGATCGGCCGGCTGTTTTCCGACGCCTTGAACAATATGGGGCTGCTCGCGGTGTTCGAGGCGGCGCTCGGCGATCTCGGCGTCGGCCTTTCCGAGCTGCGCAAATGCGAGCCGGATGCAGCCCTCGGCAATGGCGGCCTCGGCCGGCTTGCAGCCTGCTTCATGGAAAGCATGGCGACGCTTTCGATCCCGGCGATCGGTTACGGCATCCGCTACGATTTCGGCCTGTTCCGCCAGATCATCTCGCACGGCTGGCAGCAGGAATACCCGGACGTATGGCTGAGCCTCGGCAACCCCTGGGAATTGCAGCGGCCGGAGGTGGTCTATCATGTGCATTTCGGCGGCGGCATCGAGCACGTCGAAGCCAACGGCCGCGAGCGCGCGATCTGGCATCCGGCGGAAACCGTGCAGGCGATGGCCTACGACACCCCGATCGTCGGCTGGCGCGGCCAGCACGTCAACGCGTTGCGGCTATGGTCGGCGCGCTCGCCCGACCCGCTCAAGCTCGACGTCTTCAACACCGGCGACTATCTCGGCGCCAGTGCCGAGGAAGCCCGCGCGGAAGCTATCTGCAAATTCCTCTACCCCAATGACGAGAGCCCGGCCGGCCGCGAGCTCAGGCTGCGTCAGGAATATTTCTTCGTCTCGGCCTCGCTGCAGGACCTCGTCAAGCGCCACCTCGCTTCCGACGGCCAGTTGCGCAGCCTTGCCATGAAGGCCGCGGTGCAGCTCAACGACACCCATCCGAGCCTTGCGGTGACCGAGCTGATGCGGATCCTGGTTGACCTGCACAATTTCCGCTGGGACGAAGCGTGGAAGATCACGGTGGCGACGCTGTCCTACACCAACCACACGCTGCTGCCCGAGGCGCTGGAGACCTGGCCGGTGGAGCTGTTCGAGCGGCTGTTGCCGCGGCATCTCGAGATCATCTACCGCATCAACGTCCAGCATCTGGCGCTCGCCGAAGCGCGCGCCCCCGGCGACGTCGATTTTCGCGCCGCGGTGTCGTTGATCGACGAAAGATCCGGCCGCCGGGTGCGAATGGGGCAACTGGCGTTCGTCGGCTCCCACCGCATCAACGGCGTCTCGGCGATGCATTCGGACCTGATGAAGGAGACCGTATTCCACGATCTCAACCATCTCTATCCCGGCCGCATCACCAACAAGACCAACGGCATCACGTTCCGTCGCTGGCTGATGCTGGCCAATCCGAAACTGACCGACCTGTTGCGCGAGGTTTGCGGCGAAGCCGTGCTCGACGACCCCTCGCGGCTCGAACTGCTCGAGGCACGCGCCAGCGACAACGCCTTCCAGCAGCAATTCCGCCACGTCAAGCATCACAACAAGGCGGTGCTGGCGCGGCTGATCGGCGAGCGCCTCGGCATCAAGGTCGATCCGGCGGCGCTGTTCGACGTCCAGATCAAGCGCATCCACGAATACAAGCGGCAACTGCTCAACATTCTGGAAGCGGTCGCGCTGTATCAGGCGATCAGGGACGAGCCGCAACGCGACTGGGTGCCGCGGGTCAAGATCTTTGCCGGCAAGGCGGCGGCGAGCTATCGCTACGCCAAGCTGATCATCAAGCTGATCAACGACGTCGCCGACATCGTCAACAACGATCCGGCCGTCGCAGGAAGGCTGAAGATCGCGTTCCTGCCCGACTACAATGTCAGCCTTGCGGAAGTGATCATTCCGGCCGCCGACCTCTCCGAACAGATTTCGACCGCGGGCATGGAAGCCTCCGGCACCGGCAACATGAAGCTGGCGCTGAACGGGGCGTTGACCATCGGCACCCTCGACGGAGCCAACATCGAGATCCGCGACCATGTCGGCGCCGAGAACATCGCGATCTTCGGCATGGAGGCGATGGACGTGATGGTGCGGCGCAAGCAGGGGCTGGATGCGAGCGACGTGATCCGGCGCTCGCCGCAGCTTTCGCGCGCCATCAATGCGGTCGGCAGCGGCGAATTCTCGCACGATGAACCCGGTCGTTTCGAATCGATCGCGCATGCGCTGCGCTATCTCGACCATTACATGGTCAGCGCGGATTTCGATTCCTATTACCAGGCCCAGCGCGGGATCGATGCCCGCTGGCAAGTGGTCCCGGCGTGGACGCGGGCCTCGATCCTCAACGTCGCACGCATGGCTTGGTTCTCTTCCGACCGCACCATCCGCGAATATGCCGAGGAAATCTGGAACGTGCCGGTGCGCTCTTCGCAGGTAGCGCAGGAGCCCGGCGCGCAGCACGGGGCGACGCGCTGAAATCCATTACCTCTGACATCATTGAATTCCCGCGTGCGGTAGCGATACTGCTCAACAGCGTCATTGCGAGGAGCGAAGCGACGAAGCAATCCAGACTTGCTTCGTTGCTTCTGGATTGCTTCGCGGAGTTTATCATCGGGCGCGCATTCGCGCGACCCGTTGGCTCGCAATGATGGCCGATATAGCGCTCCGAGGATTCCGATGCTGACGAAAGCACCGCATCTCTTCGACGAAGCCACGCGGGTGACCGCCGGCGACGGCCGCTGGCAGGGACGGACCAGCGACGACTACTGGGCGTTTGTCGGCCCGTTTGGCGGCGCCACGGCGGCTACCACCCTGCGCGCGCTGATGGAGCATCCGCAAGCCGCCGGCGATCCGCTCGCGCTCACCGTCAACTACTGCGCGCCGATCGCGCAAGGCGAATTCGATCTCGACGTCCGCCTGGTCAAGGCCAACCGCTCGACACAGCACTGGTGCGTCGAGCTGACGCAAGCCGGCGGCGAAGTCGCAACGCTTGCCACGGCCGTGCTTGCCGGACGCCGCCCGTCCTGGTCACACCAGTCGGCGCATTTTCCGGAAAGCGAGCCGTTCGAACAGACGCTAGCCTACGCAAAGATCGCGGCGCCATGGGTCAAGCAATATGATTTTCGCTTTATCGAAGGCGAGCCGAATGTTGCGGACTCGTCGACCGCCGCACCGGCCAACGCGTTCTCAAAACTTTGGATCGGCGACCGCATTCCGCGGAAAATCGATGCGCTGTCGCTGGTGGCGATGTCGGACGCGTTCTTCGCGCGCATTTTCCATGCCCGGCGCGAAATAGTGCCGTTCGGCACGGTGTCACTGACGACCTACTTTCACGCCGACGCGGACGACCTTGCCAAAGAGGATATCACCCGCGTGCTCGCCGTTGCCGACGCGAAAATTTTTCACAAGAGCTACGGCGACCAGAACGGCGAGCTGTGGTCGCCCGAGGGGCGCCTGCTCGCGACCACGACCCAGATCGGCTATTTCAAGGCGTGAAAAAGGGCAGCCTCACGGCCGCCCTTCAGATCACTTCCGACGGTGGCCGAAATGGCCGTCACTCCGCAGCTAACTTCACTTCGGGCGCAGCGGCGCGGACATCGGCATCGACCAACCTCTCGAACTTGGCAAAATTCTTCTGGAACATCGCAACCAGGGCGCGTGCGGTCTTGTCGAACTCGGCCTTGTCCTTCCAGGTGTTGACTGGATTGAGAATATCGCTCGGCACGCCCGGAAGCGCGGTCGGCACCGCAAAGCCGAAATATTTGTCGGTACGGAACTCGACATTGCGCAGCGAACCGTCGAGCGCCGCAGTGAGGAGCGCGCGCGTGACCCTGATCGGCATGCGGCTGCCGGTGCCGTATTTGCCCCCGGTCCAGCCGGTATTGACCAGCCAGCAATCGACATTGTGCTCGGCGATCAGTTCGCGCAGCATATTGCCGTAGACCGAGGGGTCGCGCGGCAGGAACGGCGAGCCGAAGCAGGTGGAGAATTCCGGCTGCGGCTCCTTGCCGAGCCCGCGCTCGGTGCCGGCCACCTTCGCGGTATAGCCGGACAGGAAGTGGTACATCGCCTGCGCCGGCGTCAGCTTGGCGATCGGCGGCAACACCCCGAACGCATCCGCCGCCAGCATCACGACGTTCTTCGGATGCGGCGCGCGGCCGCTGCGCGAGGCATTCGGGATGAATTCGAGTGGATAGGCCGAACGGGTGTTCTCGGTCTTCGAGCCGTTGTCGAAATCCGGCACGCGGGTAGTGGCATCCAGCGCGACGTTTTCAAGCACGGCGCCGAAACGCTTGCTGGCGGCGTAGATCTCCGGTTCGGCTTCCTGCGAGAGCTTGATGCATTTGGCGTAGCAGCCGCCTTCGAAGTTGAAGACGCCGTCGGCGCCCCAGCCGTGCTCGTCGTCGCCGATCAAGGTGCGCTTCGGATCGGCGGAGAGCGTGGTCTTGCCGGTGCCGGAGAGGCCGAAGAAGATCGCAGTGTCGCCGCCGGGCCCGACATTGGCTGAGCAATGCATCGGCAACACGCCGCGCTCGGGCAGATAATAGTTCAGCGTGGTGAACACGCTCTTCTTGATCTCACCGGCATAATAAGACCCGCCGATCAGGACGATCTTGCGGGCGAAATCGATCGCGACCACGTTCTCGGAGCGCACACCGTGTCGTTTGGGATCGGCGTGAAAGCTCGGCAGGTCGATCATGGTGAGCTCAGGCACGAAGCTTGCGAGCTCGGACGCATCGGGGCGGATCAGCAAGGTGCGGGTAAAGAGGGAATGCCAGGCAAGCTCGGTGAAGACGCGGGTCTTGATGCGAAAGGTCGGATCGGCGCCACCATAAAGGTCCTGCGCGAACAGCGTCATGCCTTCGGCATGCTCGAGGAAGTCCTGATAGAGCGCCTCGAATTGCTTCGAGGTGATCGACTGATTGCCGGCCCACCACATGTTCTTGTCGGTCAACGCATCGCGAACGGTGAACTTGTCTTTCGGGCTGCGGCCGGTGAACACACCGGTGTCCGCGCACAGCGCGCCGTCGGAAGACAACACGGCTTCGCCGGCGCGCAGCGAATGCTCGTAGAGCTGCGGTGCACCGAGGTTCCAGTTCACGCTCTTGAGTTTTTTTAAGCCGAACTTGTCGGCGCCAAACGCACCGTTATGCACGCCAGTCTCCTGCACCAAGAACCCTCCTCGAACCCGCGTTTTCTCCCGCGCGAATGTCGCTCACGCGCCTCAGTCGCGGTGGCCGTCTATATAGCCCTATGAGCCCGGTCCGGCGACCCTAATACTGACGAACGCCCGGCTTGCCAAGCCGATCCCTCACGTTTTGGTTTATTCGCAGGCGGGTCTGCGATCCCATTCAACGAATTGCCGCAGCGCGAGGGATATGCATAGCCTGTGCCGCGATCGGCCGCGACCTTCTGAGGTTAGTTTTCCCTATTGCGCCGCACAAATGGCGATTCTCGCCGAGCACCAGCACGCGATAATGAAGAGAACTTCTGAACCACCAGGCTAGGCTTTGGCGCGCGCTTCGTTGGCAAGCGCGACCAGCATCTTGCGCAATTCATCCGGCCCGGTCACTCGTTGCGGAAAATCCAGCCGCAGCGTCGTGGCGCCGGCCTGCATGTCGATGCCCTCGGGGTCGCAGCCGGTGCAGCGCCAATCAGCAGGCTCAGCACCGAGCAGCCTGGTCGCGCAGAGGTTGATGGCTTCGCGGTGGTCGGCATTCATGTGTTCGATCGCGCCCTGTTCGGCCTCCGCGAGCGCCCCGGCATCGCCGATATCGGTCAGGAATTGGTCAGGCCTGAGGTCCACGATCCGGCCGAACCCTGCGACCAGATGCGCCCCCGAAGGGTTAATTCGGAAGAAGGAAAAGTCCTCAAAATTTGCAAACGCTTCCGCCGAGGGATGGACGTTGAGATAGCGGCGGCGCAGGCATTCGAGCTGGTCGGCACCGGCCGCCTCCGCCCGGCCCGCCAGCATGATCCGCGCCCCCTCGAGCGGGTCGCCCGCCGCCCGCTCGTCCAGCATCAGCGAGACCCTGGGATCGGCCAGGATGTTTCTGGTATGCACGGCTAGGCGCGAAATCAGCAGAATCGGCGAGCCGTCGGGGTGGCTTGCGACATTGACCAGCGAGCAATAGGGATCGCCGCCGTCGGCCGTCAGGGTCGCCAAAGCCCCCTGCCGGCGTCGCCGCAACAATGATTTAGCTAGGTTCCGGGGGTCAAAATCAGCTTTCGGTGGCATCGATATTACCTAGTTATCCTGTTGCATTGAGGGCCTTTTTTCGGCTAAACGACGTCTATATGGGTGGAAACGCTTCGAACAGTGGGGCGTTTTTGCGGAGCTTGGTCACACTTCAGCCCAGCTTGCATTGCTCGTTGGCCTAGTACGAAGCCCATTTTATGCGGCGCATCGCTGGATTGCTCGCCGTTTCAGCCACTGTCTATCTGAAAGCAGGCTCATGCCCACAATCGCCCTGGTCGATGACGACCGTAACATTCTAACATCCGTTTCGATCGCGCTGGAAGCCGAAGGCTACCGCATCATGACCTACACGGATGGTGCCTCCGCGCTTGACGGTTTCCGCACCAGCCAACCCGATCTTGCGATCCTCGACATCAAGATGCCGCGCATGGACGGCATGGAGACGCTGCGGCGGCTGCGTCAGAAGTCCGACCTGCCGGTGATCTTCTTAACCTCCAAGGATGAAGAGATCGACGAATTGTTCGGCCTCAAGATGGGTGCCGACGATTTCATCCGCAAGCCGTTCTCGCAGCGGCTGTTGGTCGAACGGGTGAAAGCGGTGCTGCGCCGCTCGCAGCCAAAGGATCCGACGGCCGTGCCGAAGGAGAATGACGCCAAGGCGCTGGACCGCGGCCTGTTGCGGATGGATCCGGAGCGGCACACCTGCACCTGGAAGAACGAGCCGGTGACGCTGACGGTGACCGAGTTCCTGATCCTGCAGGCACTGGCGACGCGGCCCGGCGTGGTGAAGAGCCGCAATGCGCTGATGGACGCCGCCTATGACGACCAGGTCTATGTCGACGACCGCACCATCGACAGCCACATCAAGCGGCTGCGCAAGAAATTCAAGGTGGTGGACGACGATTTCGAAATGATCGAGACGCTTTACGGCGTCGGCTACCGCTTCAAAGAGGCTTGATT
>JBATYU010000996.1:0-10246 GCA_049674245.1 Bradyrhizobium sp.
GTATAGGTCCCGGTAAAGCTCGCAGTCGCTGCCCAAGCCGAGCCTGCAAGACATAATGACAGCATCGATCCAACAATCAGACTAGTTTGCACCTGCGTTCGTCCCATTATTTCCTCCCGTGTCGGTGTAGCAATCTCGGCAATCATAGCAAGATGCTCCAAATAAAAACAACCTATATTTGCATCGAGCGCCAGTGATGGCGCGCTGCAACAACGCTATCGCCGCGATTTCTCACCGGGTCTGACGAAGGAGTTGGTGCGGTGCAGCTGCGGGCCTTCGGAATCGCCGCGAACCTGCGGTTAACCGCCCGCGCGCGAGCCGGTGAGATCCTGGTTTGCACGTCGCTCGACAATCGCGACGTCGACGCCCGCCAACGCCAACTCGCCTGCCAATGTCAGTCCGGTCGGACCTCCTCCGACAATCACCACCGCATGGTTGGTCATCGCCACACCCCGGTCGCTTCCGCGGCGACGATCGACTCGGCCGCGCGCGACCAGCACCTCGACAACGATACACTCATTTCGTCACCCCGCAGGCTCCGGCTTCGGTCGTCGTTTCTACGGGATCACCGGGCTCTTGAAGCAAGCCCTTTGCGCGCCACATATTAAGCTGGGAGGACTGGTGTCTTCTCGCTCCCTCCGGTTCCTGCGTCTCGCGTGCGACGTCTGCCCTTAACCTAACGCGAAGATTCCAGGTGCAGCCGTTAATGACAGTGTTATGATGCTCGCGGGGGTTGGGCGGTGTCATGGGGCGGGGCTACACAATATTCGACACGGCAATTGGCCGTTGCGCGATCGTTTGGAGCGATGCCGGCATCGTCGGCGTGCATTTGCCCGAGGCGCGGGAGATCGACACGCGCCGGCGCGTGTTTCAGCTCTACGCCGAGGCGCGCGACGTTCGCCCGCCGATGAATACCGAAATCGCCATCGAAGGCATCGTCGCGCTGTTGCGCGGTGAGGCAAGCGATCTTTCCGACGTCACCCTCGACATGATCGGCATCCACATCTTCAACCAGCGCGTTTACGAGATCACGCGCAAGGTTCCGCGCGGCGAAACCCGCACCTATGATGAAATCGCGACGCGCCTCGGCGCTCCCAGCGCCGCGCGTTCGGTGGAGCAGGCGATTGCCAAAAATCCGTTCATGATCGTCGTGCCGTGCCATCGCGTGCTGGACAGCTATGAGGACAAGATTTCCCCGAACGGCGGCACCATCTCAAGACGCCGTTTGCTGTCGATCGAGGGTGGCCATGCGGCCCACAGCAAGACCCTGTTCGGCGTGCTGCTCCCGGTTGCCCCGCCGCGCCCGCATAACTAGATTTGGGGCATGACTGGAACTATCCTGCTGGATCGCCCGTCCGTTACCGTGTCCGATTTCCGCTGCACCGCCGAGCCCGGCGATCCGCCGTTCGCGGAGCGCTATCATTGCCACTCGGTTTCCTATGTGCGCAAGGGCAGTTTTGGCTGCCACAGCCGCGGCCGCTTCTTCGATCTGGTGGCAGGATCGGTCTTGGTCGGCCATCCCGGCGACGAATATGTCTGCACCCACGACCACGTCTGCGGCGACGAGTGCCTGTCGTTTTTCCTTAACCCCGAACTGGTGGAAGCGATCGGCGCGCGGCCTGAGATCTGGCAGGTCGGCGCCATGCCGCCGCTCCCCGAATTGATGGTGCTGGGCGAACTGGCGCAGGCCGCGGCCGACGGAAAAAGCGATGTCGGCCTCGAGGAGGTCGGGCAGATCTTTGCCAGCCGCTTTGTCGATCTGGTCTCCGGGCGATCGCCCAAAGCGGCGCGGGCGACGTCCCGGGACCGCCGCCGCGCGGTGGAAACCGCGCTATGGATCGATGCGCATTCGGAACGTGAAATCGACCTGGAAGGCGCGGCCGGCCAGGCCGGCATCAGCCCGTTCCACTTCCTAAGGCTGTTCTCGGACGTGCTCGGCGTCACCCCGCACCAATATCTGGTGCGCTCGCGGCTGCGCCACGCGGCGCGGCTGTTGGCCGACGAGGAGCGCTCCATCACCGATATCGCCTATGATGTCGGTTTCGGCGATCTCTCCAATTTCGTCCGCACCTTCCATCGCGCCGCCGGCGTGCCGCCGCTAAAGTTCCGTCAGGCCTCCCGCGGCAAGCGCAAGATTTTCCAAGAACGCCTTGCCCTCAACTGACTAGGGTTGTCTCCGGCTCGCGCGTGCCACGCGCGTCTTGACGGAGGCAATCATGTACGACCACATCGGAATAAAAGTAGGCAATCTCGACGCCAGCGTGCGGTTTTATACCGCAGCGCTCGCCCCGCTCGGTTATGTGCTGTGCTCGCGCGACGACAATGGCGCCGGCTTCGGGCCGAAGGGCGAACCGGCGCTCTGGCTCTATTTGCACAAAGGGCACAGAAACGAAGGCGCGCATGTCGCGTTCCGCGCGCCCGACCACGGCGCGATCGCCAAATTTCACGCCGAAGGCATCAAGGCCGGCGGCCGCGACAACGGCCCGGCCGGCCCGCGGACCGATTACAGCCCGACCTACCATGCCGCGTTCCTGATCGATCCCGACGGCAACAATGTCGAGGCGGTGTGTATCTGATCTATTTGGGACTCCGCTCTCACGACCGTCATTGCGAGGAGCGGAGCGACGAAGCAATCCAATTCGCCGCATCACTGTTCTGGATTGCTTCGCTTCGCTCGCAATGACGGTCTGACCTGGGGTGCCCCTCACCTCTTACAGCAAGGAAACACCATGGCGTCCATTCACAAGGACATCCCGATCGACGCGCCCGCACGCGACGTCTGGGACGCGGTACGCGATTTCGGCGCGCCGCATCGGCGGCTGGTGCCGGGCTTCGTGCTCGATACAAAACTCGACGGCGAGGCGCGCATCGTCTCCTTCGCCAACGGCACAGTGGCGCGTGAGCTGTTGGTCGATTGCGACGACACCAGGCGACGGCTGGCCTACGCCGTGATCAGCGAGCGGATGAAACAACACAGCGCCTCGGTACAGGTGATCGCCGAGGGCGAGGGCTGCTGCCGCCTGATCTGGATCGTCGATCTGCTGCCGCACGAAATCGCGCCATACATCGACGGCCAGATGGATCAGGCGGCGCTCGCGATGCAAAAGGCACTGGCGCGATCGGCGAAAGTGGAATCCGGCTTTGCGTCCGATCGCGCGCTAAGTAGATACGGGGGAAGCAAATGACCGCGTCGCCGCTACTCGATGCGCTCGGCGCGGATGGCGCGGCGGCCGATCGCGCCGGCAAGATGGATCTCTATGCGCGCTTCGTCGGCTCCTGGGATCTCGATGTCACGCAGTTCTCCAGAGACGGCGCGCCGCGCCAGCGCAAGGGCGAATGGCATTTCGGCTGGGTGCTCGAAGGGCGCGCGATCCAGGACGTCTGGATCGTGCCGCCGCGCGGCGAACGACGCCGCGGCGATGCTGCGGCCAACGTCAATACATACGGCACCACGCTGCGGGTGTTCGACCCCCGCATCGATGCCTGGCAAGTTCAGTGGAGCGATCCGGTCACCCAGAATTTTCTGCATATGATCGGCCGCGCGCAGGGCGATGACATCGTTCAGCTTGGGACCCGGGCGGACGGCCATCTGATCCGATGGACCTTTTCGGAGATCATGCCCGATTCTTTTCTGTGGCGCGGTGAAATCTCTGCTGATGCGGGCGCGAGCTGGCGTGTGGTCACGGAGTTCAGGGCCACGCGCATCGCCTAGCTCTGCCTTCTCCCAATGTGATCTTTCTCACGGAGGCGGCGCTCGCCCTCCCTTAAGCCTTCTCGGGTGCGTCCGGTTTGCGCCGCTTCCGCGGAGCTACGCACGCGAGGAGCGAAATCATGACGGGTGCACACAAGGTCATTTGCCAGGCGGCCGCGGTGCTGCTGCTGTTTACCCTGACGAGCGCGCCGGCGAAGGCTCAATTCGCGGGCTTCGGCGGCGGCGGAGGTGACGCCGGCGGCGACATGATGACCCAGATGGCGCCGATGCTGGAGATGATGAAGGCGAAAATGGGCAAGCGCCGCTTCGCCACGCTGATGCAGACCATGGGCCCGATGATGAGCGGCATGATGGATGGCAGCGGCGGCGGTTTTGGTGGAATGACGGGCGGCGGCGGGTTTGGTGGGATGATTCCCGGCGGCTACGGCGGCGGAATCCCGGGTGGCTACGGCGGTGGCGTCCCCGGCGGCTACGGAGGCGGCGACATGATGGGCATGATCGGGCCGCTGATGAAGATGGCGAATGTTGGCGGCGGCCACCGGCGTCACCGTAAGCGCTGACGCGCTCTCGCCCGTCGTTGCGAGGAGCGCTATTGCGCTCGTCGGGGGAGCGCATTCGCGCTAGCCGTTGGCTCCCAATGACGATCTAAGTATCTTGTCGGTTGCTTTGGCCCGCGACAAGACGGGACGAATTTCGGGAACGGGACCATCCCTCGGTCCCCACCGCGTCAGGATGACGCTCAGGCACGCGAGCACACCGAGCACCACCATCGATGAGGCGGCGAGCGCGAAGAAGTTCGCAGCGCTCGCGTCGTGCGTCGACAGCCACCAGCCGCCGAGCGCGATGAACAGCAGCCGCGCGCTTTGTGCGAGCACCGGCCCCAACATTTTCGCAGCCCCTTGCGAGGAGAAATACATCGACATCGCAAGCCCGATGAAGGCGTACATCGGCGCCGCGGTGGCGAGATATTGCCGGCTCGCCGCGCGCACGCTGGCATCGCCGGTGAAGATATTGACCCAGAGGTCGGGGAAGACGGCGATGATGCTCGCGATCGCACCGACCGAGACGAAAGATATCAGCCCCGCGGTCCAGGCGATGCGCCGGGCGCGCGCGATCCGTCCCGCCCCGATCGCCATGCCGATCATCGGCACCGAGGCGATGCCGACGGAGAACGAGATCGACGTCAGCATGAACTCAAGCCGCGCGCCGATGCCGTAGCCGGCGAGGATCGCCGTGCCGAAGCCTGCCAATAGGTGGGTGAAGATCGAGATGGTCAGCACCGACTGCAGCGGCGACAGGCAGGAGACCGCGCCGACCTTCAAGATGTCGATGAACATCGGCCCTTGAATGCGAAGTCCCTTGATTTTTGGAGTGACGCGCGCGCGGCCGGAAAACAGGTACCAGCCCATCACGGAAATGCTGACCAGGTAAGCCGTCAGCGATCCGGCGGCAACGCCGCGCATGCCGAATTGCGGGATCGGGCCGAGGCCTAAGCCCAGCGTGCCGCCCAGAATGATCTGGCACACGGCGGAAGACAGCATCATCAGCGACGGCAATTTCATGTTGCCGGTGCCGCGCAGAACTCCGGCCATCGTGTTCATCAGCCAGGGCACCACGGCGCCGCCAAAGAAGATCTGCATATAGGCGATCGCCTGCGCCAGCACGTTGCCGCGGCCGCCGAGCAATTGCAAAAGTCCGGGGCCAAAGATCAGCATGCCCAGCATGAACGTCAGCCCGAAAGAGATGCCGATCAACAGTGCATGCGCGGCCAACGTCGAGGCGCGGTCGATATCGCCGGCGCCGAGAGCCCGCGCGATGGCAGAGGCAACGCCGCCGCCCATCGCCCCACCCGACATGGTCATGGTCAGGATCACGCAGGGAAAAAGCAGCGCCATCGCCGCCAGCGATTCCACGCCCAAGCGGCCGATATAGGAGGTCTCGGCGATGACGACGCAGGTGCCGGCTGAGAGCGCGATCACGTTCGGCCATGCCAACCGCAGCAATGTCGGCAGGATCGCACCCTCGACCAGCGCATTGCGCAGGGGCGGCGCAGGCGGCGGAAGCGGACGTTCCTCTTCGTCAACAGGTATTTCGGCGACCGCGATGTCGGGCAAATATCTCTCCCTCGGCCCGATCCGCTTGCCGCGCCGCGATGCTTGGTAGCACGGCCGCGGCAGATTCCCCGTGCACAGGACGCATTGGGGGCCTGCGCGATTGCAGGTTAAGAGTTGGCGCTAGCCGATCGACCAGACGAACGGCGCTTTGCCACCCGCGGCCGACTTCAGCCGGACAGGGATGTGGCGGCCGCAGCCGGCGGCCAACCCCTCGAACAATCCTTCCAGCACCTTCGCGCAGGCGGGATGATAATCGCCGACATCGGCCATCAGTTTCCATGTCTGCTGGATGATTTCGAATTGGCCTTCGGAAGAGCTGATGACCGCGGCATCGCCCTCGGCATCGAACAGCGCGCCCAGGAAGCTTGCGAAATCCTTTGCCGCGCCGCGCCGCTCTGCCAGGGCCTGTGCGACCTCATCAAAATACTGCATGCCGATCAGTTTTCCCGTGAGATGCAGAAGATGGCCGGCATCCTCGGGCCCGAACAATTGCACCATCACGGGGGCTGCGGTCTTCACATATTCCATCGCGTAGTTGCGATAGGCTTTTTCCAGCCGCGGTTTCGGCCAGCTTGCAACCGGCAAGGCCGGTGCGTTTTTTGGATCGAAGCGCGGCGCCTCGAGATGACGCGCGAACACCAGCCGCTGATCAAGCTCGAGCTCGGAATCGTATTCGCAGTAATAGCCTTCGAGCCCGTCCTGGCCGTCGACGCTCTGCTTGGTGCAGACGAAGCCGAGTTTCAAATTGCCGAGCGCAACACCGTTATTGGCGTGCCAGCCGCGCAGCATCGCGCGCGACACCTCGCCGGGCACGCCGCAGATCGCCGTGCCCTTCCAGATCCAGCGCGGCGGCGGATAGCGGATCCAGGCCTTGCGATCGGTCTCGTACATGTACTCGACATGGACGCCGCCGATCCAGTTGGAGAGATAGTGGTACTGCGCGGCCGCCACCGCCGGCGGCAGATGGCTCAAGCCGAGTTTTTCGAGGCCCGGCAGGAAGCGTTCCTGTTGCTGGCGGCGAAACACCCGGAACACGAATTCGGCGGCGTCCGCGGTGCCGCGCCGCGTCACCACCAACAGGATGAGCCCGGTGAAATAGGCATGGTAGAGGTCGGCGACAGCTCGCCACCTGAGCCATTTTGTCTCCTGCGCACCGTCGGTCACCTCTTTCACCCGACGTTCCACCGTTGTGTCAGTCGTCATACTCCCTCGAAATATCCTGGCCGGTGTAGTCAGGCATGAACGACGCCGCCACAAGGCTTATGACCGCGCAAGCGGCGATGTAGACAGAAATCGCGTAGCCGGAGTGATAAGTGGCGAACAGGGCTGTCGCGATAAGGGGCGCCGGACCGCCGGCAATCACCGACGCGAGTTGATAGCCCAGTGAAGCACCGCTGTAGCGCAGCCGTGGCGTAAAGGCCTCTGCGATCAAAGCGGCCTGAGGCCCATACTGCATGTCATGGGGGATCAGCGACAGCACGATTGCGATGAACACTGCTGACGGAATTGCGGTGTCCACCATTCCGAAATACAAAAAGCCGAACAGGCCTACCGTCGCCGCGCCGATCAGATACATCTTCCTGCGCCCGATGCGGTCGGAGATGTGGCCCGACAGCGGGATGGTGATGAACGAGACGCAAGAGGCAACCAGCACCGCCATCAGGATCAGATCGCGTGACATGTGCAGGGTTCCGACGGCGTAAGCGAAGATGAACGCGGTGAAGATATAGAACGGCGCTTGCTCGGACAATCGCAGCAAGGCCGACAGCAATATCTCCTTCGGATGCTTCTTGAAGACCTCGATGATCGGGGCCTTCTCGATCTTCCTGTCATCCAGCAGCTGTTGGAACACTGGCGTCTCAAGAATGCCAAGGCGAATCCATAGTCCGACACCGACGAGAATGATGGAGAGCGCGAAAGGAAGCCGCCAGCCCCAGGTGACGAACTGATCACCCGTCAATTGGCTGAATGCGAGGACGGCAAGGTTTGACAAAAACAGGCCGCACGGCACGCCGAACTGCGGCCAGGATGCCACCAGGCCGCGCTGACCGTGGGTGCGCGACCATTCCATCGCCAGCAGCACCGATCCGCCCCATTCGCCACCGACGCCGATACCCTGAAGCATCCGCAACACCGTGAGGATGACCGCGCCCCAGATGCCGATCGACGCATAGGTAGGTACGAAGGCGATCAGGAAGGTCGCGATGCCCATGCACAGAAGCGTGGCGATGAGTGTCGCTTTGCGGCCGATGCGATCACCGTAGTGACCAAATATCGCGGCACCGATCGGGCGCCCGACAAAGCCGATGAAATAGGTGCCAAAGGCCGCGAGCGTCCCCGTCAAAGCATCTTCGTTGGGAAAGTAGAGCTTACCAAAAATAAGCCCCGCAGCCGTGCCGTAAAGAAAGAAGTCGTACCACTCGATAGCGGTGCCGATGGTCGATGCGATGACCGCCTTGCGCAACTGCGCACTATGATCGGATTCGGACAACGTCCCATGTGTGATCGCGATAGCCATTGAATCGTCCCCTCGTTGATTGTTTCCTCGCCCCGTGTGAGCCGGTTCTCAGCGGCTCATTGGAGGCGATGCTACAATCAGCTTGCTGCGACCGAAAGATACATCTCGCAGGGGGCATTCATATTGCTGCAGCGCAGGAGAATTGCACCAAGGCCCGGTGATGGCGTTTAGGTGACGTCGGTGCTTTGGAAAAGCGAACCGACGCACGAAGACTTGATTGCTTGGTCGCTGGCGCTTCGCAACGACGGCTGCCTACACCCGAAAATGCTTGCTGAGCTTCAAGCCTTGCGCCTGGTAGTTCGAGCCGATGCGCTGGCCGTACAGCGCGGCGGGGCGCGCCAGCATTTTCTCATAGACCAGGCGGCCGACGATCTGGCCGTGCTCGAGGATGAACGGCACTTCGCGCGAGCGCACTTCCAAGACGGCGCGGGAACCTTGGCCGCCGGCCCCGGCATAACCGAAACCGGGATCGAAGAAGCCGGCATAATGCACGCGGAATTCGCCGACCAGCGGATCGAACGGCACCATCTCGGCGGCGTAATCCGGCGGTACTTGCACCGCCTCTTTGGACGCGAGAATGTAAAACTCGCCGGGATCGAGGATGAGGCTGCCGTCGCCCCGCGCCGGGATCGCCTCCCAGAATTCGTCGGCCGCATAGCCGCCGCGGCGATCGATGTCGACTACGCCGGTGTGCCGCTTGGCACGGTAGCCGACAAAGCCATTAGCGCGCTCGCCGGCGAGATCGACGCTGAGCGCCACACCGCCGTTCAGATCTGCCTTGTCGCTATCGACCAGGCCCTCCGCAGCATGCAGGGCCTCGAGTTCATCAACATCGAGAATAGCATCACCGGTGCGGAAGCGGACTTGTGAGAGCCGCGATCCCTCGCGCAGCAGCACCGGAAAAGTCTTGGGGCTGATCTCGGCGTAGAGCGGGCCGTGGTAGCCCCCGCCGATCATGTCGAAGCGGCGGGTGCCATCGGCGATCACGCGGGTGAATACGTCGAGCCGCCCGGTCGAGCTTTTCGGATTTGCCGACGCGACGATCTTCGGCGGCAGCGCGAGGCTTTCCAGGAGCGGCACGATGTAGACGCAGTTGGTTTCCAGCACCGCGCCGTCGGCAAGACCGATTTCGTGCAGCTTCAATTCGTCGATGCGCTCCGCCACCGTCGCGCCGGGGCCCGGCAGGAAGCTCGCGCGGACCCGATAGGCGATATCGCCGAGGCGCAGATCGAGGCTCGCGGGCTGGATCTGGCTTTCGACGAACGGATAGGCCGGCAATATAAGGCCGGCGTCCGCCATCGCCGCGATCATGCGATCCGGCAAAATGCCGTTGGCGTGGGTAGGAAGCGAAAACGACACGATATGGTCCTTAGCATGCTCCTTGGGCGGTGGCCCCGATGTCATCCAAACCCCGAAAACAAGCCTTTTACCGGTTATCCGATGCCCGCCTTGACGGAAAGGGCGCGGCAGAATAAGAGCATGACTTATCCCGTGGTGATTTGAGCCGGCCGGCTTGCAGCCACGTTAAATAAGTCGCTAAACAGGCCGGGGACCATTGTGATCCCGGCCTGTGGAATTTTTCCAGGCCGGTTTTTTGTGACCATTTGAAGGTGGTCACGACGGAGGTCACATGTCCGAGTCGCCCGCGTCCAAGTCTACCGCGTCAAAGTCACCCGCGTCCAAGTCTACGTCCGCTTCGCCCACCGCCCGCTATCGTCCCGAAACCAAGCTGGTCCATTCCGGGACCATACGCTCGGAATTCGGCGAAACGTCCGAGGCGCTGTTCCTCACGCAAGGCTATGTCTACGACAGCGCAGAGCAATGCGAGGCGCGCTTCAAGGGCGAGGACCCCGGCTACATCTATTCGCGCTATTCCAATCCGACGATTGCGATGTTCGAGCG